>DATAZJ010000371.1:0-31060 GCA_036272115.1 Rhodopila sp.
CCTATTGCGTTGCACCATCTATCTTTTCTGCCCTGGTATGCTTGTCGAACCTGCCGATATACCGCTACTCAGCCACCAACCGGACTGGCAACCGAAGCGGGGGACGTCGACATGGCGCAGGCAGCCGAGGCAAAGAAACGCGGCAAGACCAAGGACAAGACGGTCGATCGGGACGTCCTGCTGAAGGCCTACCGCACAATGCTGCTGATCCGCCGGTTCGAGGAGAAGGCCGGCCAACTATATGGCATGGGCCTGATCGGCGGGTTCTGCCATCTGTATATCGGCCAGGAAGCCGTTGTCGTCGGCATGCAACTGGCGATCAGCGACGGCGATGAGGTCATCACATCCTACCGCGATCACGGCCATATGCTGGCCACCGGCATGGAAGCGCGCGGCGTGATGGCGGAGCTGACCGGGCGGTCGGGCGGGTATTCGCACGGCAAGGGCGGGTCGATGCATATGTTCAGCAAGGAAAAGAATTTCTTCGGCGGGCATGGCATCGTCGGCGCCCAGGTCAGCCTGGGGAACGGGCTGGCGTTCAGCAACTGGTATCGCGGCAATGACCGGGTCGCCCTGACCTATTTCGGTGAGGGCGCGTCCAACCAGGGCCAGGTGTTCGAAAGCTTCAATATCGCCGCGCTGATGAAGCTGCCCACGGTGTTCGTCATCGAGAACAATAAATACGGCATGGGGACCTCGGTGGAGCGGGCCTCGGCCAGCCATGATCTGTCGAAAAACGGCGCGCCGTGGGGCATTGCCGGGGCGCAGGTCGACGGGATGGACGTGCTGGCGGTGAAGGAAGCGGCCGATGTCGCGGTTGCGGCCTGCCGAGCGGGCAAGGGGCCTTATTTGCTGGAGGTGAAGACTTATCGGTACCGGGGCCACTCGATGTCGGACCCGGCGAAATACCGGACGCGGGAGGAGGTGCAGATGATGCGCACGCAGCACGACTGCATCGAGAACGCCCGCCATCGCCTGGAAGCGCTTGATGTGGACGAAAAGACCTTCAAATCGATCGATGACGAGATCAAGGCGATCGTCCAGGATGCCGCCGATTTCGCTCAGAGCAGTCCGGAGCCGGAATTGTCCGAACTCTTCACCAATGTGCTGGTGGAGGGCTGAGCGATGGCTACTCAGATCCTGATGCCGGCTTTGTCGCCCACGATGACCGAGGGCAAGTTGGCCCGTTGGCTGAAGAATGTCGGTGACGACGTGAAGGCCGGCGACGTTATCGCGGAGATCGAGACCGACAAGGCCACCATGGAGGTCGAGGCGGTGGATGAGGGCAAGCTGGCCCGCATCCTGGTCGAGGAGGGCACCGAAGGCGTCGCGGTCAACACGCCGATCGCCGTGCTGGGTGCGGATGGCGAAGATACCAGCGCTGCGCCGGCGCCTGCTCCGGCGCCAGCGGCCGCCAAGCAACCCGAGGCTCCGCCGGCTGCGAAGCCGCAAGAGGCAGCGGCGCCGGCAGCCGGTCCGGAGAAAGATTGGGGACCGACCAAGCCGATCACCGTCCGCGAGGCGTTGCGGGATGCGATGGCGCTGGAGATGCGGCGCGATGCGGACGTGTTCCTGATCGGTGAGGAGGTCGCCCAGTACCAGGGTGCCTACAAAATCAGCCAGGGCCTGCTGGACGAATTCGGCGCTCGCCGCGTGATCGACACGCCGATCACCGAACATGGATTTACCGGCATGTCGGTGGGCGCCGCGCTGAACGGATTGCGGCCGATCGTCGAGTTCATGACCTTCAACTTCGCCATGCAGGCGATGGACCAGATCATCAACAGCGCCGCCAAGACGCTGTATATGTCGGGTGGGCAGATGGGGTGCCCGATCGTGTTCCGCGGGCCGAACGGGGCGGCGTCTCGGGTCGGCGCGCAGCACTCGCAGTGCTATGCGAGCTGGTATGCCCACGTGCCGGGGCTGAAAGTGGTGTCGCCGTGGTCATCGGCGGATGCCAAGGGGCTGCTGCGGTCGGCGATCCGCGATCCCAATCCGGTGATCGTGCTGGAAAACGAAATCCTGTATGGGCAAACGTTCGAGTGCCCGACGGACGATGATTTCATCGTGCCGATCGGCGAGGCGAAGATCGAGCGTGCCGGCACGCACGTCACCATCGTCGCCTTCAGCATCATGGTCGGCGTCGCCCTGAAAGCCGCCGAGGCGCTGGCCGAACAGGGTATCGAGGCTGAGGTGATCAATCTGCGCTCACTGCGGCCGCTGGATACCGCCACGATCGTGGAGAGCGTGAAGAAGACCAATCGGCTGGTCTCGGTGGAGGAAGGCTGGCCGTTCGCCGGCATCGGTGCGGAGATCGCCATGCAGATCACGGAGCACGCGTTCGACTGGCTGGATGCGCCGCCGGTGCGGGTGCATGGGCTGGATGTGCCCCTTCCCTATGCCGCGAATCTGGAGAAACTCGCGCTGCCGCAGCCCGATTGGGTGGTCGCGGCGGTGAAGAAGATCGTCTGACGGGGGATCCGACCATGGCAACCAACATCCTGATGCCGGCGCTGAGCCCGACGATGACCGAGGGCACGCTGGCCCGCTGGCTGAAGAAGGAAGGCGAGGCCATCAAGGCCGGCGACGTCATCGCCGAGATCGAGACCGACAAGGCGACCATGGAGGTCGAGGCGGTCGATGAGGGCGTGCTTGGCAAGATCCTGATCGGCGACGGCACCGAGAACGTGAAGGTGAACGCGCCGATCGCTATCCTGGTGGACGCTGGGGAGTCCGTTCCGGCCGAGGCGCCGGCGGCGCCTGCGCCCAAGGCCGCCGAGCCCGCCAAGCCCGAACCGGCTAGGGCGGAGCCGGCGAAGGCGGAACCGGCGAAGGTGGAGGCTGCCCCACCGCCGGTTGCGAAGGCCGCCAATGGACATGCCGGGGGCGAGCGTGTGTTCGCATCGCCACTGGCCCGCCGGATGGCCGCGCAGGCTGGCATCGACCTGTCCGGCCTGACCGGCAGCGGACCGAACGGGCGGATTATCCGAGCCGATATCGAGGCGGCGCAGAAAGGCGGCGGGACTGTTGCGGCCGCACCGACCGCTGCGCCGGTTCAGGCGCCGGCCGCCGCCAGGGCCCCCGCGCCCGCCATTACCGCGCCGCACACCCTTGTTCCGCACACGTCCATGCGGAAGGTCATTGCGCGGCGCCTGACCGAGGCTCGGGCCACGATCCCGCAGTTCTATGTCTCGATGGACATTCAGATCGACGCGATGATCGGGCTGCTGGCGCAACTGAACGCCAAGTCTCCGCCGAAGGATGCGCCCGGTGCTTATCTGGTCACCATCAACGACATGGTCATCAAGGCCGCGGCGACGACGTTGCGAAAAGTCCCGGCGATCAACGCCAGTTGGACCGATGATGCGATGGCGCTTTATGAGGATGTCGATATCAGCGTCGCCGTTTCCATTCCGGACGGTTTGATTACCCCGATCATCCGCCACGCCGACCATAAGGGCCTGGCAACGATCAGCCGCGAGATGAAGGACCTTGCCGGGCGGGCACGCGCCGGCAAACTGAAGCCCGAGGAGTTCCAGGGCGGTGGCTTCTCCATCTCCAACATGGGGATGTTCGGTGTGTCGGCGTTCACCGCGATCATCAACCCGCCGCAGTCCGCCATCCTGGCCGTCGCGGCGGGGCAGAAGCGGCCGGTGGTCAATGCGGCGGGCGAATTGGCGGTCGCCACGGTGATGACCTGCACCTTGTCGGTGGACCACCGCGTCGCCGACGGGGTTTTGGGCGCGATCTGGATGCGGACTTTCAAGCAGGTGGTCGAGGACCCGTTGAGCTTGCTGCTGTAGGGGGCCGTCCGTGGCAAAAGCGTCGCCGGCGCCCGCTATACGCCTTGCCCGCCCCGCCGATGTCCCGGCCGTTCTGCGCCTGATCCGTGGCTTGGCGGAATACGAACGCATGCTGCCCGAGGTTACCGCCACCGAAGGCCAGATCCACGAAGCGCTGTTCGTTTCGCCGCCCCGCGCCTACGCGCTTATTGCCGAGATTGGTGGGACCGCAATCGGCCTCGCGTTTTACTACTATACGCTCAATACCTTCAAACTGCGTCCGAACATTTTCCTTGAAGACCTGTTCGTCGATCCGGCCCATCGAGGTACCGGCGCGGGCTACGCCCTGATGCGCGATCTGGCTCGGCGCGCCGTCGCCGAGAACTGCGGGCGTATCGAGTGGCGGGTGCTGAACTGGAACCAGCCGTCCATCGACTTCTACCATCGGATCGGTTCCAGACCGATCAGCGATTGGCACACACTGCAACTGGGCGGCGGCGCGCTTGCCGCCCTGGCGGAAGGAAACCCACATGGCTGACCAAGCATTCGATCTGATCGTCCTGGGCACTGGTCCGGGAGGCTATGTCGCCGCCATCCGCGCCGCCCAGCTTGGGATGAAGACCGCTGTTGTGGAGCGGGAAAACCTTGGCGGTATCTGCCTCAACTGGGGCTGCATCCCGACCAAGGCGCTGCTGCGGACGAGTGAGATCAACCACCTGCTGCACCATCTGCCCGATTTCGGCTTCGAGGCGGTCAAGCCGGTTTTCGACATCGGCAAGGTGGTCAAGCGGTCACGTGCTGTCGCCAAGCAGTTGTCCAGCGGTGTTGCTTTCCTGCTGAAGAAGAACAAGGTCACCGTGTTCGACGGTGATGGCAAGCTGAACGGCAAGCAGACTGTTTCCATAACGAAAGATGGCAAGGACGTTGCCACCTTGAAGGCGCCGCACATCATTTTGGCCACGGGCGCCCGAGCGCGGCAGCTTCCGGGGATCGAGGCGGATGGAAAGCTGATCTGGTCGTATCGGGAGGCGATGGTGCCGTCGATGTTCCCGAAATCGTTGCTGGTCATCGGGTCCGGCGCCATCGGTATCGAATTTGCCAGCTTCTACCTCAACATGGGTGCGCAAGTGACGGTGGTGGAGGTTCTGCCTCGCATTCTTGCTGTCGAGGACGAGGAGATTTCTGCCTTTGCTCACAAGGCGTTTGAGAAACAGGGGATGAAGATCCTGGTCAACGCCACGGTGAAAAGCGCCAGGAAGGGATCGGATAACGTTACGGTTACAGTTGAAACGGGCGGGAAATCCCAGGACATCACGGTCGATCGGGTGATCTCGGCCGTCGGTATTGTCGGCAACACCGAGAACATCGGCCTGGAAGGCACCGCCGTGAAGGTGGATCGTACCCATGTCGTCATTGACGAGTACGGGCGGACGGGCGAGCCCGGTATCTATGCCATCGGCGATCTTGCCGGCCCTCCCTGGCTCGCGCACAAGGCCAGCCATGAGGGTGTCATCTGCGTGGAGAAGATTGCCGGTCTGAAGGATGTGCATCCGATGGACGTGCGGAACATCCCGGGCTGCACCTATTGCCGGCCGCAGGTCGCCTCGGTCGGGCTGACGGAGGCGAAGGCCAAGGAGCTGGGGCATGATGTCAAGGTTGGGCACTTTCCGTTCATCGGCAACGGCAAGGCCATCGCCATGGGTGAACCCGACGGCATGGTCAAAACCGTGTTCGATGCCAAGACCGGCGAACTGCTGGGTGCCCACATGGTCGGCGCCGAGGTTACCGAGATGATCCAGGGCTACACCATCGCCCGGACCCTGGAGACGACGGAAACCGAGCTGATCGAGACCATTTTCCCGCATCCGACGGTCAGCGAAACGATGCATGAGGCGGTGCTGGACGCGTATAAGCGGGCGATCCATTTCTGACTGGAGCCAACCCCGCTTTCCCGTCCTGGTCCAGATGCGCGGAGTCCGATCGCCGATTCTCTATCCTTGCCCACAGGCATCCGCATGTCGTTGGTCGCGTAGATAGGGATGTTGGTATCGAGCCTATAATGCCAGTCGGCGTTGTTGTTGATCCATCGGGGCCGCAGTTCGCCCGTCGTGGTGGGCTTCCGTGCCTTTGTTTTCGCTGGCTAAAGGCATGGATGCCGATCTGCGTCGGCATGACGGATTGATTGACCGAAGAGACGGTGTCGATGGCGGTTGGTATGAATCAGCCTCGCAATGACCGACGTTGCACCATCGCCGGCTGTTCGCGCTCGATCATGAAATCATCGCTTACATAGGGCCCATCCGGGAACGGGTCGCCCCATTTTCTGCCTGGCGGCACCCCCCGGATTTATATGGAATTACTATAGTCGAGCCCGCGAAACCATATCGCATCTATAGTTCCCCCCACTTAATTTCCGGACCCTGCTGAACGACCGTCCAGCGCACCGGAGCATGAACATGACCGACCTCATCTATATCGCGACGGGCGCGGCGTTTCTCTACGCCAGCGTCCTGTACGCCTTCGCCTGCGACCATTTGTAGGATCACGCCGATGACGCTGGACTACATCCTGGGCGGCCTCGTGACCGTCTTCCTCCTGGCCTACCTCACCGTCGCGCTGATCAAGCCCGAGCGCTTCTAATCACCCATATGCGCGGAAAACGACACACATGACAGTCAACGGCTGGCTGCAGATCGCGCTGTATTGCGTTCTGCTCGTGCTGCTCACCAAACCTCTGGGCGGCTACATGACCCGGGTCTTTGCGGGCGAGCGAACCCTGCTCTCCCCGGTGCTGAAACCGCTGGAACGCAGTCTGTATCGCGTCTCCGGCGTTGACGAAACGCAGGAACAGCACTGGGTCACCTACGCCATCGCCATGCTGGCGTTCAGCTTCGCCGGCTTCATCGTCCTGTATGCTCTGCAACGGCTGCAGGCGATCCTGCCGTTCAATCCGCAGCATCTGGACGATGTGTCGCCAGACCTGGCGTTCAACACCTCGGTCAGTTTCATTACCAACACCAACTGGCAGTCCTACACGCCGGAAACCACCATGAGCTACCTGGTGCAGATGGCCGGGCTTACGGTGCACAACTTTCTCAGCGCCGCCACCGGTGTTGCCCTGGCGATCGCGCTGATCCGCGGCTTCAGCCGCCGTTCGGCGAAAAGCGTCGGCAACTTCTGGGTCGATATGACCCGCTGCACACTGTACGTGCTGCTGCCGGTCTGCATCGTCGTCGGCCTGGTCATGGTCTGGCAGGGCGTGCCGCAGAACCTGTCCGCCTATACCGGCGTCACCACGCTGGAGGGCGGCAAGCAACTGATCGCCCAGGGTCCCGTCGCCTCGCAGGAGGTGATCAAGATGTTCGGCACCAATGGCGGCGGTTTCTTCAACGCCAACTCCGCCCACCCGTTCGAGAACCCGACGGCGCTGACCAACCTGATCCAGATCCTGCTGATCTTCTCCATTGGCGCGGCCCTGACGAATGTGTTCGGCCGGATGGTCGGCGACCAGCGCCAGGGTTGGGCAATCTTCGCCGTCATGGGTCTGCTGTTCCTTGCCGGCGTCACCGTCGTCTACTGGTCGGAGGCCGCGGGCAACCCGCTGCTCGCCCATCTGCCGCTCAACCACCTCGCCGGCAACATGGAGGGCAAGGAAACCCGCTTCGGCATTGTCAACTCCGCCTTGTTCACGACAATAACGACCGACGCGTCGTGCGGGGCGGTCAATAACATGCACGACAGCCTGACCCCGCTGGGCGGCATGATCCCGATGATCAACATCATGCTGGGTGAGATCATCTTCGGCGGCGTCGGTTCCGGCCTCTACGGCATGCTGCTGTTCGTCATCGTGGCGATGTTCGTCGCCGGGCTGATGGTCGGCCGCACCCCGGAATACCTCGGCAAGAAGCTGGAGGCGAAAGAGGTCAAGATGGCCATGCTGGGCATCCTGATCCTGCCGCTTTCCATGCTGGGTTTCACCGCCCTGGCGGTGGTGATCCAACCGGGGTTGAGCGCCCTGTCGAACGCCGGGCCGCATGGGTTCTCGGAGGCGCTGTATGCCTACGTCTCCGCCACCGGCAACAACGGCAGCGCTTTCGCCGGGCTGTCCGCCAATACGCCGTACTGGAACAGCACCCTGGGCCTGGCGATGTTCATCGGCCGCTTCCTGATGATCATCCCGATGCTGGCCATCGCCGGCTCGCTCGCCGCGAAGAAGATCGTGCCCACTTCGGCCGGCACGTTCCCCACCGACGGCGGCCTGTTCGTCGGCCTCGTGGTCGGGGTGATCCTGATCACCGGCGGCCTGACCTTCCTGCCGTCCCTCGCCCTCGGACCCATCGTCGAGCACCTCTCGATGCTGTCCGGCACCACTTACTGAGGCATCCCACATGGAAACCCGTTCACGCGACGCGAAATCCAGCCTGCTGGACCCGTCCATCCTGCTGCCGGCCATCGGCCAGGCCTTTCGCAAACTCGACCCCAGGGTGATGATCCGCAACCCTGTGATGTTCGTGGTGGAGGTTGTCGCCGCCCTCACCACCGTCCTGTTCGTTCGGGACCTGGTAACCGGTGGCGCGCATCTCGGCTTTACGTTCCAGATCATCTTGTGGCTTTGGATTACCGTCGTGTTCGCCAATTTCGCCGAGGCGGTGGCGGAGGGTCGCGGCAAGGCGCAGGCGGCGTCCCTCCGGCGGGCGCGCACCGACACGATGGCGAACCGGATCACCGCGACGGGCACCGAAACCATCGCCGCCCCGGAACTGCGGCAGAACGACATTGTCCTGGTCAACGCCGGGGACCTGATCCCCAGTGACGGTGAGGTGATCGAGGGTATCGCCTCGATCGACGAATCCGCGATCACCGGCGAGTCCGCGCCGGTGATCCGGGAAAGCGGCGGCGACCGGTCGGCGGTCACCGGGGGCACCCGCGTGTTGTCGGACTGGATCAAGGTGCGCATCACCGCGGCCCAGGGGTCGACCTTCCTCGATCGCATGATCGCGCTGGTGGAGGGGGCGGAACGGCAGAAGACGCCGAACGAGATCGCGCTGAACATCCTGCTCGCCGGGCTGACGATCATCTTCGTCTTCGCCGTCGCCACCATCCCCAGCTTCGCCACCTATGCCGGCGGGGCGATGCCGGTGGTGATCCTGGTGGCGCTGTTCGTCGCCCTGATCCCCACCACGATCGGCGCGCTGCTGTCGGCGATCGGCATCGCCGGCATGGACCGGCTGGTGCGGTTCAATGTCCTGGCGATGTCCGGCCGAGCGGTGGAGGCGGCGGGGGACGTGGATACGCTGCTGCTGGACAAGACCGGCACAATTACCTTGGGCAACCGGCAGGCGACCGAATTCTTCCCGCTGACCGGCGTCACTGCGCGTGAACTGGCCGATGCGGCGCAGTTGTCCTCGCTGCCGGACGAGACACCGGAGGGCCGCTCCATCGTCGTGCTGGCGAAAGAGAAATACGACATCCGCGGCCGCGACATGGCGCCGATGGGGGCGCATTTCGTGCCGTTCTCCGCGCAGACCCGGCTGTCCGGCATTGATTTCGAGCGTTCGTCCATCCGCAAGGGCGCGGTGGATGCGGTGCTGGGCTGGGTTGGCGCACCGCGTGGCGGGAGTGGCGGCGGCGTACCCACGGCGGTGCGCAACGACGCGGCGGTGGCGGAACTGACGGCCAGGTCGGAGGACATCGCCAAGGCCGGTGGCACGCCGCTGGCGGTGGCCAAGGATGGCAGGCTGCTGGGCGTCATCTACCTGAAGGACATCGTCAAGGGCGGCATCCGCGAGCGGTTTTCCGAATTGCGCCGGATGGGCATCCGCACGGTGATGATCACCGGCGACAACCCGCTGACAGCCGCCGCCATCGCCGCCGAAGCGGGTGTCGATGACTTTCTGGCGCAGGCCACGCCGGAGGCGAAACTGAAGCTGATCCGCGACGAGCAGGCGCAGGGCAAGCTGGTGGCGATGTGCGGGGACGGGACGAACGACGCCCCTGCCCTGGCGCAGGCCGATGTCGGCGTGGCGATGAACACCGGCACCATGGCGGCGCGTGAGGCCGGCAACATGGTCGATCTGGACAGCGACCCGACGAAGCTGATCGAGATCGTGGAGATCGGCAAGCAGTTGCTGATGACCCGGGGGGCGCTGACGACGTTCTCTATCGCCAACGACGTGGCGAAGTATTTCGCCATGATCCCGGCAATGTTCATCGCCTTCTATCCGCAGCTTCAGGCGTTGAACGTCATGCACCTGGGCACGCCGCAGAGCGCCATCCTGTCGGCCATCGTGTTCAATGCGTTGATCATTGTGGCGCTGATCCCGCTGGCGCTGAAAGGTATCTCCTACCGCCCGATCGGTGCCGCTGCGCTGCTGCGCCGCAATCTGGTGATCTACGGGCTGGGCGGCCTGGTTGCCCCGTTCGTGGGCATCAAGCTGATCGACATGGCGGTCAATGCGCTGGGCCTCGCGTAGCAAGTCGTATCGCGAAAGAATTGGAGCCGCACATGAACGCTGATGAAGCTGGATGGCATGGGTCGACGGTCACGGTCCTAAATCATCAATCGCCGCAGTCGTTGGCATTTCGGTGCACTTCCGAAAATGTCATGGCGGGTGAGGGCTTGCTGTCCACATCTGCGCTTTTGCATGAAGAAGGCGTGGATGCCGATCTGCATCGACATGACGTGCGCTGCCTGGCCAGAGTCATGTGCCCGCCCACAGTCATGTGCCCGCCCACAGTCATGTGCCTGCCCGGAGTCATGTGCCTGCCCGGAGTCATGTGCCTGCCCGGGGGCAGCGGCTGCATCGGCCGGCATAATCCCTATTTGCGTTTATTTGCGTTCATCTGCGGTTAAAAACGCTTTCTTCCAGGACACAACCCCATGCTCAACCAAATCCGCCCCGCCATCATGATGATCGTCTGCATGACCATCCTGACCGGGCTTGCCTACCCGCTGGCGATGACCGGCATTGCCCAGGCGGTCTTCCCGTACCAAGCCAGCGGCAGCCTGGTCGACCGGAACGGCAAGATCATCGGCTCCGCGCTGATCGGCCAGAATTTTACCAGCGCGACCTACTTCCATGGCCGTCCGTCCGCCACCACCGACACCGATCCCAAGGACCCCAGCAAGACCATCGCTGCCCCATACAATGCCGCCAATTCCGGCGGATCCAACCTGGGCCCGACGTCAAAAGCTCTTATTGACCGGATCACCGCCGACACCGCCAAGCTCGCGGCCGAAAACCCTGGCACGCCGGTTCCCATGGACCTGGTGACCACCTCCGCGAGCGGCCTGGACCCCGATATCTCCCCCGCCGCCGCACTGTTCCAGGTGCCGCGGGTCGCCAAGGCCCGCAATCTGTCCGAGACCCAGGTCGGCAAACTGGTGCGGGATCACATCGTGCCCCGCCTCGCCGGGCTCATCGGCGAGCCGTATGTGAATGTGCTAGAATTGAACCTGGCATTGGATGCACTGGGCCGGAGCTGAACGGATACCGAATGGGCGAAAGCGCGCATACCGACCGCCGGCCCTCACCCGACGCCTTGCTGCGCCAGGCTGAGACGTCGCAGCGCGGCCGCCTCAAGATCTTCCTCGGGTCGGCGCCTGGCGTTGGCAAAACCTATGAGATGCTCTCCGCCGCCCAGACCCGCCGGCGCGAGGGCATCGATGTGGTCGTCGGCATTGTCGAAACCCACGGCCGCGCGGAAACCGAGGCACTGACGGCGGGGCTGGAAAACATCCCCCGCCGCGCCATCGCTTATCGCGAGCGCACGCTGACCGAGATGGACCTCGATGCCATCCTGGCCCGCAAGCCGCGGCTCGTGCTGGTGGACGAACTGGCGCACACCAACGCCCCCGGCAGCCGACATCCCAAGCGCTATCTGGATGTCGAGGAGCTGCTGGGCGCCGGCATCGATGTCTACACCACGCTGAACATCCAGCATGTGGAAAGCCTGAACGACGTGGTCGCCAGGATCACGCGCATCCGGGTGCGGGAAACCGTGCCGGACTCAGTAATCGAGCGGGCCGACGACATCGAACTGATCGACCTGACGCCGGAGGACCTGATCCAGCGGCTGAAGGATGGCAAGGTCTACGTCGCGGCGCAGGCCGAACGGGCGGTGCGGCATTATTTCGCGCCCGGCAATTTGACGGCGCTGCGGGAACTGGCCCTGCGGCGCACCGCGCAGCGTGTGGACAACCAGATGGTTGACTACATGCGCACCCACGCGATCGAGGGTCCATGGCCGGCCGGCGAGCGCGTCCTGGTGTGCATCCAGGGCGGTCCAAAGGCCGCCGCCACCGTGCGCCACGCCAAGCGGCTCGCCGACCAGCTTCGTGCCCCGTGGACCGCGATCAATGTCGAGGCCCCGCGCGCCACCGTGGCGGAGCAGGACAGTGTAGTGGCGGCATTGCGGCTCGCCGAACGGCTGGGCGCGGAACCAGTACTGATTCCCGGCCAGGATATAGCCGATTCTGTCATCGACTACGCTCGGGCCAACAATGTCACGCACCTGATCGTCGGCAAATCGGGCCGCGCCGGCTGGCGGCAGGTCCTGCTGGGGTCGATCACCCAGCGGCTGATCAACCGGGCGGGCGGGATCAACATCCATGTCATCGAGGTGCCGGCCGAACGGGCCGAAGGCGCGCCGCCTGCGCCGGCGGCTGTGCCGGGAGCGGCGTTCGATCCCCGGCCGTATCTGATCGCGACGCTGCCGGTGCTGCTGGCGATCCCCTGCGGCATGGCCCTGCACGAGCTGCTGAATGTCACCAACGTGGCGCTGGTGTTCCTGACGGCGGTCCTGATCGGGGCCGTGCTGCAGGGGTTGGGACCATCGCTGGTTGCCTGCTTCGTCGCGGTAATGGCGTATAATTTCTTCTTTCTGCCGCCGCTGTACACCTTCACCATCGCCGATCCGGACAATGTCGTCGCGCTGTTCTTCTTTCTGGTCGTGGCGGTGATCGCCTCCAATCTCGCCGCCCGCGTGCGCGGCCAGGCGTTGTCGGCCCGCCTGCGGGCGCGGCAGACCGGCGATCTTTACCAGTTCAGCCGCAAGCTGTCGGTTGCGGTGACCCTGGACGACCTGCTGTGGGCCACCGTCCACCAGATCGCCATGATGCTGAAGGTGCGCGTCGTGCTGCTGCTGCCTGAAAAGGACAGCATCGCCGTCCGAACCGGGTTCCCGCCGGAGGATATGCTGGACGATGCCGACCTCGCCGCGGCGAAATGGTCGTGGGAGAAGAACCACATCGCAGGCCGCGGATCGGACACCCTGCCCGGCGGCAAATGGCTGTTCCAGCCGCTGCGCACCGGCCGCGGTCCGCTGGGCGTGGTCGGGATCATCCGTGACGATCCCGGCCCGCTGCTGACGCCGGACCAGCAGCGCCTGCTGGACGCGCTGGCCGACCAGGCGGCGCTGGCGATCGAGCGCGTGAACCTCGCCCGAGACCTGCATCTTGCGCGGCTGGAGGTGGAGACGGATCGCCTGCGTGCCGCCCTGCTGACGTCCATTTCACACGACCTGCGCACGCCGCTGGCGTCCATCCTGGGATCGGCCACCAGTTTGCGGTCGCAGGCGGTCATCCTGGATACCGCGACCAGGGATTCCCTGCTGGGTACCATCATCGAGGAATCCGACCGCCTGAACCGGTTCATCGGCAACCTGCTGGACATGACCCGCCTGGAATCCGGCGCGCTGAAGCCGCGCACCAGCCTGAACGAATTCTCCGACGTCATCGGTGCCGTGCTGCGCCGCGCCGCGCCTATCCTGGCTGCCCATCGTGTCGAGGTGGACCTGCCCCCGGACCTGCCGCTGGTGGCGCTCGACATGGTGCTGTTCGAGCAGGTGCTGTTCAATCTGCTGGACAATGCCGCCACGCACGCCCCCGCCGGCAGCCTGATCACCATCCAGGCCACCCACGACGCCGATACCATCACCCTGCGCATCATGGACGAGGGCGAGGGCATTCCGCCCGGTGACACCGAACGTATTTTCGAGAAATTCTATCGCGCGGGGCGTTTACCCGATGCCGGTCACGCCGGCGGCGCCGATCGCAGACGTGCCGGCACCGGATTGGGGCTTGCGATCTGCCGCGGATTCGTCGAAGCCATGGACGGCACCATCACAGCCGCCAACCGGCCCGACCGCCAAGGTGCCATGTTCATCATCCGCCTGCCGGTTCCCGCGAACGCCCTGCTGCCCGCGGAGGAAGCCGCCCCATGAGCACCGGAGCCGGACCGCTGCGGGTTCTGGTCGTCGACGACGAACCCGCGATACGGCGTTTCCTGCGCGCCGGCCTCGCCAGCCAGGGCTACGTGGTCAGCGAACTCGAATTCGGCCTGCCGGCCATCGATGTCGCGCGCCGCAAAGGCACCGACCTGATCGTGCTGGACCTGGGCCTGGCCGACATCGACGGCACCGAGGTCATCAGCCGCATCCGCGCCGCCGGTTCCGCCGTGCCGATCATCGTGCTGTCCAGCCGCAGCGACGAGGCGGCGAAGGTCGACGCGCTCGACCTCGGTGCCGATGATTTCGTGACGAAACCGTTCGGCATCGATGAGCTTCTGGCCCGAATCCGAGCGGCGCAGCGACATCGTTTGCAGCAGGAGGGGGAGGTGCCGATCTTCCGCAGCGGCGACCTGACCGTCGATCTGGTCCGCCGGATCGTGACCGTGCGTGGCGAGGACGTGAAATTCTCCCCGCGCGAATACGGCGTCTTGCGGCTGCTGGTGCAGCATGCCGGCAAAGTGCTGACCCACAAGATGATGCTGCGCGAGGTCTGGGGCGCCGACACCGATGTGCAATACCTACGTATCTACATCCGCGCGGTGCGGCAGAAGATCGAGGCCGATCCGGAGCGCCCGGTCCACATCCTGACCGAAACCGGCGTAGGCTATCGGCTGCGAATCAACGACTAGGACTTCTCCCATAGATGGAAATAACCGAGCTTCTTGCGCCGGATCGGGTCATTCTGGACGTGCGGTCCCGCGACAAAACCCAACTGATCGGCGAAATCGCCCGCATCATCGCGCGCTCGGCTGCATCGTTGAGCCTGTCCGCCATTGAAAGCGCGCTTCTGGCGCGTGAGCAACTGGGGTCCACCGGCCTGGGCGGCGGGTTTGCCTTGCCGCACGCCAGGATCGATGGGCTGGGCAGCTATCTTGGCCTTTTCGTCCGGCTGGCCAAACCGCTGGACTTCGCGGCGATCGACGGCAAGCCTGTCCGTCTGGTCTTCGTGCTGCTGATCCCTGGCGAAACCGCCGTGCCGCATGTTACCGCCCTGGCCGCGATTTCCCGCCGCTTCCGGGAGCCCGGCTTCGCCGCGAAATTGCTGACGGCGGAAACCCCGGCCGTTGCCTACGATTTGCTGACCGGTCAGGCATGACGTCGCGGATGCGGCTGACGGCCGATTTGAATCACCCAGTCTTGATTCGTGTGGGCCGATCCACCCGACCGCAATGGGATGCTCTGTCGGAATTCGACCATTAGCGACAAAAACGGGCATCGGTCGCGCTGTCGTGCGAGCCTGCGTGCATGGCAATCGTCCATACTGCCCATCGGCTGGGCATCATCACTGCCTCGTGACGCCAACCTGGAGCATTTCGGGGCGTTAACTGATCCTTCAACCTTCCGGGGAACCCGTTCGTGCAGATCAACGCCGGATTCGACATCACCTATCAGTGCCCCAATCCGACGCCGATGTTCCTGGTGCTCAGCGTTCATCCGTCCCGGATGGCCGACGTGATCGGACCGCACCGGATCAGCTTCGATCCACCGATCGGCGCCAGCCCATATCGCGATTCATTCGGCAACATCTGCCACCGCATCGTGGCACCCGCGGGACCGTTGCGGATTTCCACCCAATTCCTGATTAGCGATCCCGGCACGCCCGACGCGGTCGTTCCGCATGCCGCGCAACATGCCATCCAGGATCTGCCGGATGATGTGCTGGTCTATCTTCTGGGCAGCCGGTATTGCGAGACGGACCGGCTGACCCAACTGGCATGGTCGCTGTTCGGCAACACGCCGGAAGGCTGGCCGCGCGTCCAGGCGATCAGCGACTATGTCCACGACCGTATCGCGTTCGGCTACCACCACGCCGACCCCACCCGCTCCGCCTACGGCGGCCACGCCGAGTGCCGTGGTGTCTGCCGCGACTTTGCCCATCTCGCGGTCGCTTTGTGCCGCTGCATGAACATCCCGGCCCGTTACTGCACCGGCTACCTGGGCGATATCGGCATTCCGCCGGTCGACGCGCCGATGGATTTCAGCGCGTGGTTCGAGGTCTATCTCGGCGGTCATTGGCACACGTTCGACGCGCGCCACAACACGCCGCGCATCGGCCGCATCCTGATGGCCCGGGGCCGCGATGCCACCGATGTCGCCTTGTCCACGATCTTCGGCACCAGTCTGCTCACCGGGTTCAACGTCGTCACCGATGAGGTCTATCCCCACACCAACTAGCCCCGCACCAATTTGCCCCGCACCAACTTGTGAGTCCGCCGATCGCCTGGAGCCCCCACCTACCGTGCCAATAAGCGGAGATGCAGGATGACGGACGCGAGACTCACCCGGCGGGCGATCATGGCGGGCGCCGCCGGCAGCGTGGCTCTGGCCAAATCCGCGGCAGGCGCCGAGGAAACGGCGAAACGCGAGCAGGAGCCCGCGGTCGTGCCGTTGAGCCTGCAAGTAAACGGCAAATCGCTGAAACTTGTGGTCGATCCGCGCACGTGCCTGCTCGACGCGTTGCGCGAATACGCCGACCTGAACGGCACCAAGAAAGGCTGCGACCGAGGGGCGTGCGGGGCCTGCACCGTTCATCTCGACGGCCGCCGCGTCGTGTCCTGCCTGACGCTGGCAGCCCGATGCCAGGGCAAGGCGATCACCACCATCGAGGGCTTGTCGAACGGCGAGCAGTTGCATCCCGTCCAGGCCGCGTTCATCGAGCACGACAGCCTGCAATGCGGCTACTGTACGCCCGGGCAGATCATGTCGGCCGCCGCGCTGATCAAGGAAGGCCACGCCGGCACCGATGCCGAAATCCGTGAGTGGATGAGCGGCAATATCTGCCGCTGCGGCGCCTACCCGAACATCGTCGCCGCGGTGCGGCAAGCAGCCAGGCAGGCTTGAACCATGCAAGCATTCACCCTGACCGCACCATCCGACCTCAAGACCGCGATCGCCGCCGCCTCCCAAGCACACGCGAAATACATTGCCGGCGGCACCGACCTGCTGCAACTGGCCAAAGACAATGTCGAGACCCCGACACGGCTGATCGACCTCGAAGCGCTGTCGATGGCCGGCATCCATGCGGGCGCGGAGGGGCTGCACCTGGAGCCGCTCGCCCGCATGGCCGACGTTGCCGCGCATCCGGCCGTGGTGCGGGGCTGGCCGGTGCTGTCCCAGTCACTGCTGGCCTCGGCGTCGCCGCAGATCCGCAACATGGCGACCATCGGCGGCAACCTGCTGCAACGCACGCGCTGCGGCTACTTCCGCGATACCGGTTTCGCCTGCAACAAACGCCAGCCCGGCTCCGGCTGCCCGGCCATCGGCGGTGAGAACCGGATGCACGCCATCCTGGGCGTCGGTGATCAGTGCATCGCCACCCATCCTTCCGACATGGCGGTGGCGATGCTGGTGCTCGACGCCACCATCGCGGTCACCGGCCAGACTGGCACGCGCGCGGTGCCGATCGGCGACTTTCATGTCGTCCCGGGCACCACGCCGAACATCGAGACCGTGCTGCAACCAGGCGAAATGATCACCGGCATCGACATCCCGGCAACGGCCGCCGCCCGGCGTTCGTACTACCTGAAGGTCCGGGATCGCGCGAGTTTCGAATTCGCACTGGTTTCCGCAGCCGTGGCGATAGAGCTTGATGGCAACACCATCCGTTCGGTGCGCGTCGCCGCCGGCGGAGTCGGCACCAAACCCTGGCGCCTGCCGGAGGTCGAGGCCGCGCTGACCGGCAGGCAAGCCGACGCAGCCACCTTGAAGGCCGCCGCCGACCAAGCCGGCGCGGGCGCCAAACCCGCCGCCATGAACGGCTTTAAGCCCTTGCTGCTGCGCCGTTCGGTCTTACGCGCCCTGCAAACCGTCACTGCCTGAGGAGGTCGCCATGGCCATGATCGGACAGCCCATCGACCGCCTCGATGGCCGGCTGAAAGTCACCGGCGGCGCCCGGTACGCCGCCGAATTCCGTATTCCCAACACAGTGCATGCGGTCCTGGTGCAAAGCACCATCGGGGCCGGGTCGATCGCGCGTTTCGACCTGCGGCAGGCCAACGCCATGCCGGGCGTCCTGGCGATCATCACCCCCGATAACGCCAGCAAACTGACCCATCCCGAGAAAGTGCCTCAGGCGGTCGCTGGCCCGTTGCTACAGAACAATGATATTCTGTTCAACGGCCAGCACATTGCCGTCGTCGTCGCTGAAACGCTTGAGCAGGCCCAGGCCGCCGCCGCCGCGGTTCGCGTGCGCTATAACAGAGGTGAGGCCGCAACCTCGATGGACGCCATGCTGAGCCAGGCATATCCGCCGAAGCACTTCCGTAACGGCCAGCGCCCGCCGGACTCGAAACGGGGCGACCCGGATGGCGGTTTCGACAGCGGTTCGGTCAAGGTGAACGCAACCTATATCACGCCGATCGAGCACCATAATCCGATGGAGCCGCATGCAACGATCGCGGCGTGGAACGGCAACAAACTGACCGTCTGGACCGCCACGCAAGGCATTGCGGGTGCGCAGGCCACCCTCGCCGGCCAGTTCGGGCTCGAGAAATCCGACGTCCGGGTCATTTGTCCGTATCTCGGTGCCGGCTTCGGCTCCAAGGGCAACACATGGCCGCCGGCGAGCCTGGCGGCCATGGCGGCGCGGATGGTCCGCCGCCCGGTGAAGCTGGTACTGAGCCGAGCGCAGATGTATACGTCGAATGGCTACCGGCCGAGGACAGTGCAGCGGCTGAAGATGGCCTCGGACGTCAACGGGTCGCTGATTGCTGTGCGCCATGACGGTTTCAGTTCCATGTCGCAACCGATCCTTGGCGAGTTCTCCGAACCGTTCGCCCTGGCCACGGAAATGCTTTACGCCTGCCCCAATGTCGCCGTCACGCACCGTCTGGTGGCACTGAACGCAGCGTTGCCAACCTATATGCGGGCGCCCGGCGAGGCCTCCGGCATGTTCGCCCTGGAATCGGCGATGGATGAAATGGCGGTCGCGCTGAAAATGGACCCGATCGCGTTCCGGCTGCGCAATTACGCGGACACGGATCCGCACGAGAACAAGCCGTTCGCCAGCAAGGCGCTGAAGGCCTGCTATCTACAGGGCGCGGAGGCGTTCGGCTGGCACAAACGATCGGCCGCCCCACGTTCGATGCGCGACGGTAATATGCTGATCGGCTGGGGCATGGCGACCAGCACGTATCCGACCAACCGCATGCCGTCCGCCGTCAAGGTGCGCATCGACCATAATGGTCGCGTATTGGTACAATGCGCCACGCAGGACATCGGTACCGGCACTTACACGGTCATGACGCAGGTCGCCGCCGATACGCTCGGGTTGCCCATGCACCAGATTCGTTTCGAGCTTGGCGATTCCGACATGCCCGCCGCACCAGTCTCCGGCGGCTCGATGACAGTGGCGAGCGTCGCGCCGAGCGTCCAGGCCGCCTGTCTGGCGCTGGTCGAGAAGATCAAGGACCTGGCGTCAACCGCTTGGCCTGGCGTGCCGCGCGAGGCGATACAGGTGGGTGGCGGGCAGGTTCGCGCGGCCGGGCATGAGGCCTCCATCACCGCCCTGATGGAGCATGGCGGCCAGGCATTCCTGGAAGCGGAGGCCAGGACCGCGCCCGGCGAGGAGAAAAAGCAGTTCTCCATGCATGCCTTCGGTGCCCAGTTCGCCGAGGTGCGGATCGATCCGGATTTGGGCGAAATCCGGGTCAGCCGGTTCGTCGGCGCTTTCGACGGGGGGAACATCCTGAACGCGAAGACCGCCCGCAGCCAGTTGATCGGCGGCATCACCTACGGCATCGGGATGGCATTGCTGGAAGAAACCCTGGTGGACGGTGAGACCGGCCGCATCGTCAATACGAATGTCGCTGAATATGTCATGCCGGTGAACGCCGATATCCCGGATATCCAGACGATCATCGTGCCGAATGACGACCACCACTCCAACGCGCTGGGTGCCAAGGGGATAGGTGAGTTGCCGATGGTCGGCGTGGCGGCGGCGATCGCCAACGCCGTCTATCACGCCACCGGCGTCCGCGTCCGCAAGGTGCCGATCCGGATCGAAGACATCCTGACCTGAACCGTCTTCCCGGCCCGGGAGCGGTCATTGGCTGAGCGACTGATACTCGTCACTGACCTTTCACCGTCATGCGGCGCAAAGGCTCGGCATCCATATCGGGCCTGTCCTGGCGGGTTCGGGATCAGGCCGTTGACGCGCCCTTGGGTCTGTTTCAGCTTCGCGCCTGTTCAAGGGAGTTGAAACCAATGGCCACCGACTACACCGTGGGCGATCTCGTCGCCGAGTTCCTGTCAGCGTGCGGCGTCACCACCGTGTTCGGTATCGCCTCGGTGCATAACATTCCGATGCTCGACGCGATCGGCCGGCGCAACACCATCCGTTTCATGATGGCACGTGGCGAGCTTGGCGGCGCCCATATGGCGGACGGTTATGCGCGTGTCTCGCAGGGACTCGGGGTGATTTTCTCGTCCACCGGCCCGGGTGCGGCCAATACCATCGGTGGATTGATCGAGGCGCGGTTTGCCGGGTCTCCGGTGCTGCACATCACCGGCCAGACGGCGACCAAATTCGTCGATCGCGGCCAGGGGACCGTGCACGACCCGGCCGATCAGCTCGGTATGATGGCGTCGGTGGGCAAAGGCGCCTACCGCATCCGCTCCGCGCAGAACGCGCTGGGGGTGCTGACCCAGGCCGCTGTCGAGGCGCTCAGCGCGCCGATGGGGCCTGTCAGCGTGGAGGTGCCGATCGATCTGCAACGGACCAAGCTGGAACGGCCGGCGATGCTGGACAACTTCGTGCTGCCGCTGCCGACGCCGCGGGTGCCGACGGATATCGAGCTGGATGAACTCGCCGCCCGGGTCATCGCGGCGAAACGACCATTGCTGTGGCTGGGCAACGGCGCCAAGAAGGCGGGCACGGCGGCGGCGAAACTGCTGGACCTGGGGTTCGGGATGGTCACCAGCTTCAACGGCCGAGCGACAGTGCCGGAAGAGCATCCGCGGAATCTGGGCGGGCTGACGGGCAGCGGGATGCCGGTGATCACCGATTTCTACAAGACGGTGGATTTGTGCCTGGTTGTCGGCTGCCGGGTGCGCGGGCACGAGACCAACGATTTCCATGTGCAGTTGCCGGCCAATATCGTCCAGGTCGACGCCGATCCGCGCGCCAACGGCCGCACCTATGCCAGCCAGTATTTTGTCTGCGGCGACGCCAAGGCGACGCTGGAGGGCCTGGTCAGCCGGATCGAGGGCAAGCTGAAGGTTGCCCCGGGCTACCCCGACGAATTCGCGGCGCTGAAGCGTAATGCTCAGTCGGTCTTCATCGACACGCTGGGTGCTTACGGGACTTTCAGCAAGCAATTGCGGCAGGTCATGCCACGGGACGCGATCTGGGCTCGCGATGTCACCCAGAACAATACCACCTGGGGCAACCGGGTGTTCCCGCTGAACGCGCCCAACCAGAACGTCTATCCGGTGGGTGCCGGCATCGGCCAGGGGCTGTGCCTGGGCATCGGCGCGGCCGCGGCGGCCGGCGAGCGCAAGACGGTTGTCATGACAGGCGACGGCGGCTTCTTCCTGAACGTCGGCGAACTGTGGACCGCGGTGCAGGAAAACCTGGATATGACGGTGATCGTGATGAACGACCGCGGCTACGGCGTCATCAAGCGCATCCAGGACGCCACCGCCCAGGGCCGCCGTTTCTACGCCGACCTGGAAAGCCCCGACATCGAGAAACTCGCCGGCCTGTCTGAAATCCCCTATTTCCGCGTCTCGCAAGCCGATACATTTGGCGAAACGGTCGCCAGGGCGATCGCGATCAAGGGGCTGACGATGGTGGAAGTCGATATGACCGCTGTAGGAGAATTTCCGGCCTACTACCCGTTCAACCAGAAGCCCGCCGCCTGATGCTGCATGCCTGTCTGGGGCTTGGTGCCTTGCTGCTGGTGGCGTTTGTGTTCAGCGAGGACCAGCGCCGGATTCCGTGGCGCACCGTGCTGTGCGGCGTTGGCTTGCAGGTCGTGTTTGCATTGGTGCTGATCGGCGTCCCTGGCGCTGATAAGGCGATGTTCTGGCTGAACGACGCGGCGACGGCGGTGCATGCCGCCACGATGACCGGCACGCAGTTCGTGTTTGGTTACCTCGGCGGCGGTGCCCCCGCGTTCGCCGAAACCCATCCCGGCGCCAGTTTTATCCTGGCGTTCCAGGCGTTGCCGCTGGTGCTGACAATCAGCGCGCTGGCGTCTCTGCTGTTCTACTGGGGCATCCTGCAGCGGATCACCGCCGCGTTCGCCTTGCTGCTGCGCGGCGCGATGGGGATCAGCGGTCCGCTGGCGCTGGGTGCGGCGGTGCATGTCTTTGTCGGGATGGTGGAGGCACCGCTGCTGGTGCGTCCGTATCTGATGCGCATGCAGCGCGGCGAATTGTTCGCACTGATGACCTGCGGCATGGCAGGGGTCGCCGGCACGGTGATGATCATCTATGCCTCGTTCCTGGGTCCGTTCGTTCCCAATGCGCTGGGACATCTGCTGATCGCATCCATCATCAGCACGCCGGCGGGGCTGGCGGTGGCGGCGCTGATGGTGCCGTTCGACGTCTCCGACCGAGCGGGCGGCGCGCTGGTGATCGAGGATCCGCCGCACAGCAGCCTCGATGCGCTGGTCAAGGGGACCATGGACGGCGTCCCGATCCTGGCGGCTATCATCGCCTTGCTGCTGGTCACCGTCGCGCTGGTGGCGTTGTGCAACATGGCGCTGGGCATGCTGCCGGACTGGGGCGGGACGGCGGTGACGCTGCAACGACTGTTCGCGCTGCCGTTCCGCCCGGTGATGTGGCTGATCGGCGTGCCGTGGGCGGAGACCGGCGCGGCGTCGATGCTGATGGCGACCAAGACGGTGCTGAACGAATTCGTTGCGTATCTCGATTTTTCCCAGTTGCCGCTGGCGACGTTTTCGCCGCGCAGCCGCATGATCCTGACCTATGCGCTGTGCGGGTTCGCCAATTTCGGCAGCCTGGGGATCATGATCGGCGGCCTGGGCGCGATGGTGCCGCAGCGTCGGGGGGAAATCGTGGCGCTGGGTTTGCGGACGATTTTGTCCGGCACGCTGGCGACGTGCATGAGCGGGGCGATCGCCGGCGCGTTGGTCGGGTAGACCGCAACCCCGATCAAGCGGCCGCCGCCGAACGCGCTACTATCCCTTGGACGCCGCATCTGAGGGACGCCAATGAACCCCGTGACCAAAGCGCTGTGGTTTATTGAAAGCCACTTCGCAACCGACATCACCCTGGGGCAGATTTCCGAGGCGGCCGGCGTGTCCCGCTTCCACATGGTGCGCGCGTTCGGCACGACGACCGGTCATGCCGTGATGCGCTATGTCCGCGGCCGCCGGCTAAGCGAGGCGGCCAAGGCACTGGCCAAAGGTGCGCCGGATATCCTGACCGTGGCACTGGATGCCGGCTACAATTCGCATGAGGCGTTCACGCGGGCGTTTCGCGACCAGTTCGGTCGGACCCCGGACCAGGTGCGCGCCGGCGGTTCGCTGGAAACCCTTCGTTTGATGGAGCCTTTCACGATGGACGAAACA
Organism: Rhodopila sp.; assembly: GCA_036272115.1. Taxonomy (GTDB): domain Bacteria; phylum Pseudomonadota; class Alphaproteobacteria; order Acetobacterales; family Acetobacteraceae; genus Rhodopila. The sequence goes on from DATAZJ010000371.1 coordinate 23,612, forward strand.
ACCGGAACCACACTGCGCGCGCCGCGCATGGAGAATGGGCGAGCGCTGCTGATCGCTGGCCTGGGCAGCCATTTCAATTTCGAAAATATCGCTGGCATCCCGGGCTTATGGCAGCGTTTCCGCGACCATGCCGGTGCTGTTCCCGGACAGGTCGGGAAGGTCGCCTACGGGGTTTGTTATAATACCGATGAGGCGGGGAATTTCGATTATATCGCCGGCGTCGAGGTGACCGACTTCACCGCCCTGCCGAAGGATTTTGCTCGGTTGCGCCTCGCCGAACAGCTTTATGCGGTGTTTCCCCACAACCAGCACGTCTCGGCCATACGCGGCACGTTCATGGCGATTTTCAACGACTGGCTGCCGAATTCGGGCTATCGCAGTGCCGATGCGGCGCCGTTCGAACGCTATGATGAGCGGTTCGATGGGCATACCGGTATGGGCGGGTTCGAGATCTGGATTCCGGTCAGGTCCTGACCGGTTACGGCAGCGGCGGCGCGATCACACCCAGGCCGAAGCCGACGTAGCGCTCGCAACTGGAATTCGCCACCACGGGAACCTGGCAGTGCCTGATCAGCGGCCAGTTCTTCGGGACGTTGACGAATGTCGCCGCGCCGGTTGCGGCCCGCCGCACCATCGTCGTCGAGCCACCGCCATCGAGGTTGATCCCATCCGACGCCCCCAGGAACAGCAGCAGATCGGCCGCCTGCGGCAGTGTGACGCCGCTCGACCCGCCCTGGACCGAGTCCACCGCGACCAGCCACAGACGTGGAAACACCAACTGGCTGCCGCCGTTCAGTCCGACGTCGTATCCCACCACCGTGCGCGCATTGGGGCCGAACCAGTCGGCCGGTGACGTATCGGTCGGCGCGGTATTTCGGCCCGTGGTCAGGATGCGGTGGCTGCCGGTCACCGCGAGCGACAGTCCCGGCGGCAGCGGTTGGCCTTTCGCCAGGGTCACGATGCTCGCGCGTCCGTTGGCCACGATCAGGCTGCTGAGGAAGTCACCCGGCGGCGGCGATCGTTGCGGGATAGCGCCGATCGGCGCCCACAGCGCGCCGTTGCCGTATGCCAGGCCGAGCAGAGCCGTGGAAGCGCCACCGCCGGCGTAATCGCAGCAGCCGGTGAACAGGTTGGCGTTAACCGCGACCTCATTCCCCGCGGTTTGCAGCGCACCGGACACAAGTAACGTCTGCGGTGCCTGGGCGGAGCCGGCGGACAGCGTCACCAGCGACAGGCCTTGCGTCGTCAGGTCAATCCTCGCGACATGCGCGGTACTGGTCAGGACGTTGCCTCGCCAGGGGCATGTCAGCGTCACGGTCTGCAATTGCACGCCGCGCAGGATGGGCTGGCTGGCGTTCGGCGTGAACGTGCACCCGGCCGCCCGAGCGGGCGTTGCCGCCGCCAGGCCGGCGACCGCCAGACAGAGCAGAAACCGTGTCACCAGCATGTTGATTCCCTCTGACTTCCAGTATCTCGCATCAGGGAAGCACGATACGTCGCAGTTTTGTCCGAGTGGCGATTCACGCGGGAAATCGCGGTCACCTCGTGACTCGCGCCTTTACCGCGATCGGGCACGAGTGTCCCGAATCTGAAGTTCGCCACAGTGGGCGAACCTCCGATTCGAAACACGAGCTCTTTGTTTTCAGTGGCCTGCTGGTCCCGGAAGCCCGCCGCAAGATGCGACGAACTTCTGGGGCAGGACACTAGCGCGACGCCATGACCGTCTTCACCGGCGACGTGACATCCAACCGGGGTCGGGTCGGCAGGAACGTGCAGGGCAGCCCCACTTTATCGGGGCTCAGGTCATAGACGCTGACATTTTTGGCATTGGGCTTTACGAGGTACGACCCCTTGCCGGACGCCGCCGCGCCGGCCCCGCTCTGATTGCCGAAGCCGACGATCTTGCCCCAGGTCGGGTGGTTGACCATGGCGGGTGGCGCGACCATCACCAGGCCGTCGATATCCACGCTGGACGGCACATGGAAAGGGGTGCCGCCGGCGTCCTGGTTTTCGCCGCTGTAGTGGATGATCCAGTTCGCATCGGTGCCGGGCGATTTTTCCATGACGGCGTCGACGATCGACAGCACGCCAGCGTCCGGCACGTCCAGGCAGGCGCTCTCGGTGCCGCCCTGGCCCAGCAGCCTGGTATTGCGAATTACTGTCTTCGCCGCCCGGCTCTTGGCCAGGTGGCCGATGGTGCAGCGCGTGGACAGGCAGGTGTCCATGGTGAATACGTCACCGTCGCCGAAATAGACGTTGTGGCATCGCCCGGTTCCGTTGCCGTTGTCATGCAGATAGACCCGCCGCAGCGTCAGCGACTGGCCGGGCGCGCCGCCCATGATGCCGTCGTCGCAGTGGCTGATCTCGCAGTCCTCGAACAGCACATGGCTCTGCATCGGCACGTTGGGGATCTGCTTCTGGCCCAGCCGCACCGCCGCGTAGTTGCCGTTGCCGTCCTGCCGGCGGAAACCACGGAAGATCAGGTTGCGGAACGTGGCGTCGAAATTGCCCGTGGCGAACAGGCCGGTCTGGTAATACAGCACGCCGTCGCCATAACCGTCGGTATCCAGCACCGGCGGCGGCTTGTTCGGCTCGCCCTCGATCACGATCGGCCCGTACAAGCTGCCCTCATACGGCGGCCAGCCGACCAACTTCGGCCACCTCCGGGAATGGGAGCCACTGTCGTTGGTGTAATAGCCGGCTTCGGCCGGATGGATGATCACGTGTGCCGGCTTCGGGTCGGTCAGCGGCCGACCCGACCTGGGATCGGTCCATTTCTGCTGCAGCCGGCAGCCCGCCAGGGTGAGGGTCGGATATTGCTGCCCCGGCCCGACCCGCAGCACCTCGGGGCGATCGCTGGCCGCTTCCGCCGGGACGCGGCCGGCCGCAGCCACGCCGCAACCGGCCAGCCCAAGCGCCGCGGACGTCATGAGGGACCTGCGGGATACCGCCATGATTCGTTTCCTTGCCGATTGCATACCGTTCGCGTCCGCCTGGGCCCGATCCTTGCCGCACAGTGAGGCACGCTGCCGCATCAGGGCCGCCCCTGGCCGATAGCCCGACGCAACAGCTCATCCACCGCCTCCTGCGGGGTCCGGGACGCCGTGTCCAGCACGACATGCGGCCGGCTCCACGCCTCGTAGGTCCGCTGCCGGACGGCGTCCCAGGTGGGCAGCGCCAGGCCCGGGACGTCGGTTGCCCGGCCCTCGACCCGCCTGCGGTGTTCGGCCACGTCGGAGCATATGATTTCGACCTCCAGCACCGGTGCGCCGGCCCGAGCGGCCACCGCGCGCCAGGCGTCGCGCGTCACGGCCAGGGGGTTGACCGAATCCGCGATCACCGTGGCGCCGGTGCGCAAGTTATCCTCCGCCAGCCGGTAGCCGACGGCGTAGCCTTCGGTCACCACGCCGCCCGGCAGCGTGCCGCAGGTGCGCAAGGCCTGCTCGATCGTGTCGATCCGCAGCCAGGTCGCCCGCAGCCGTTCGGCCAGCAGGCGGGCAATGGTCGATTTCCCGCTGCCGGGCAGACCGGCGAACACGATCAGCATCGGCCTATGCGAAGAATGCCAGGAGGCGCCGCAGCAGGTCCGCCGGCTGTTCCTCCGGCATCCAGTGGCCGCAATTCTCCACCACCCCGCCCTGCACATCCACCGCCAGCCGCCGCAACGATTCGACGACCTCCTGCCGCCGTCCCCAGGCGCGGTCGCCACCCAGAGCCAGCACCGGCATCGGCAGCTTCAGCACCGCGGCTGTCGACGCATTGTCGGCGATGTCGCGCGGGATCGCACGGTAATAGGCAAACCCCGCGCGCAACGCACCGGGCTGGCGGTAGACCCGCAGGTACTCGGCGATTTCTTCCTCCGCCAATGGGCGAGCCCCGTAGTTGCGGTAGAACCAGCCGAAGTAGATATCCTCCCGGCCCGCCACCAAAGCCTCCGGCAGGTCCAGGGTCTGATGGAACGCATGGTGCCAGCGACGGCCACCCTGGCTGATATTCGGGCTGCCGTCGCCGGGGATGGTCACATCCAGGATCGCCAGCCGGCGCACGGCGTCGGGATGTGCCGCCGCCACGGCATAGGCCGTGGGACCGCCCCAGTCGTGCCCGACCAGATGAAATTCGGACAGGCCCAGCACGTCGTGAACCAGCCGCCACACGTCGCCGCCCACGGTCTTCTTGTCGTAGCCCCCGGCCGGGCGCGACGAGTCGCCCAGCCCGCGCAGGTCGGGCGCGATCACCCGGTAGCGTTCGGCCAGGCCGGGGATGATATGGCGCCATTCGTACCAGCTTTGCGGCCAGCCGTGCAGCAGCACCACCGGGAACCCGCTGCCGGCCGTCACGTAGTGCAGCCGCACGTCACCCAGATCGGCATGCCCATGTTCGACCACGTTCCGTCCCTTCCCCATCGGCGCCAACACCCCTACCATGCGGCAACATCCAAACGGGGGAAACCATGCACTGGACCGATCGCCGCGAACGTTACCGCTCGACCATCGCCGGCGGGGCGTGCATCCATCCGGGTTCCGTTTATGACGCCATCTCCGCGCGCATCGCCGAGGAGATCGGGTTTGAAATCGGCATGTTCGCCGGGTCCATAGGGTCGTTCACGGTCCTGGGGGCGCCCGACCTGATCGTGCTGACGCTGACCGAGTTCGCCGCCCAGGCGTACCGCATCAACCGGGCGGGAAAACTGCCGCTGATGGTCGATGCGGATCACGGCTACGGCAACGCCCTGAATGTCATGCGCACGGTGCAGGAACTGGAGACCGCCGGCGTCGCCGCGCTGATGATCGAGGACACGCTGCTGCCGCGTGCATTCGGCGAGAAGAAGCCAACGGTCATTTCGCTGGAAGAGGGCGTGGGCAAGATGAAGGCCGCCCTGGCCGCGCGCGAGGACAAGGCGCTGACCGTCATCGGCCGCACCAGTTCGCCGTCCATCTCCGGCCTGGCCGACGGCATCAAGCGGCTGAAGGCGTATGAGGCCGCCGGTGTCGACGCGTTGTTCATCGCCGGCGGGCTGACCCGTTCCGACCTCGACGCGATTGCCGCCGAGGTTAAAATCCCGCTGATGCTGGGCGGTGTGTCGGGTGATTTGCAGGACAAGGATTATCTCGCCAGCCGCGGCGTCCGGGTCGCGCTGCAAGGGCACCAGCCGTTCTCGGCGGCGGTCAAGGCCACGTACGACACGCTGAAGGCGTTGCGGGACGGCACCAAGCCGTCGGCGCTGACCGGCATCGCGTCGTCCGAACTGATGGCCAAGGTCACACGGGACGGCGAATACAAAAGCTGGACCGAGAAATTCCTGAACTAAGCCGATCCGTCATGGCCGGGCGTGTCCCGGCCATTCGCGCGCGGACCGTCAGGCTCCGGACCCATCACCAAACACCGCCAACAACGGACGCTCATGACGATTTTAACCGGCAAGGCCCGAGTTGCGGGCATCACGGGATGGCCGGTGGGTCATTCGCGGTCACCCCGGCTGCACGGGTATTGGCTGGAACGGCACGGCATCGACGGCGCCTATGTGCCGCTGCCGATCGAGCCGGCACACTTCACCTCCGCCATCCGCGGCCTGATGGCGGCAGGCTTCGCCGGCCTGAACGTGACCATCCCGCACAAGCTCGCCGCCTTCGCCATCTGCGACACGGTGGACGATTTCGGCCGGCGTGTCGGCGCGATCAACACGCTGGTGTTTGAGAACGGACGCATCAGCGGCCGCAACACCGACGTTTGGGGGTTTCTGTCCAACCTGCGTGCCAACGGTGTCGATCCCGCCGGCGGTCCAGCCTTGATCCTGGGCGCCGGCGGCGCGTCCCGCGCCATCGCCGCCGCCTTGCTGGATCTTGGAGTGCGGGTGACGGTGGCAAACCGCACACGCACACGGGCGGAAGAGTTGGCCGGCGAACTGCCCGGCCTGAAAGTGATCGACTGGGACGCCCGCGACCACGCGCTGCCCGACAACGCCCTGCTGATCAACGCGACCTCCCTGGGGATGGCCGGCCAGCCGCCGCTGCACATCGACCTGGACCGCGCCGCCCCCGGCCTGACCGTCAACGACATCGTTTACGTGCCGCTGGAAACACCGCTGCTGGCCGCCGCGCGCGCCCGCGGCATCCCCACCGTCGAGGGCCTGGGCATGCTGCTGCACCAGGCCGTGCCGGCGTTTCACGCCTGGTTTGGGGTCGAGCCGGTGGTGGACGACGCGATGCGCCGCTTCGTTGCCGCGGACCTTCTGCCCGCATGAGGGTGCCCGCATGAGAGTGCCCGCATGAGAGTAATCGGCCTCACCGGCGGCATCGGCATGGGAAAATCGACCGCCGCGGCCGCGTTCCGCCGCGCCCGTATTCCGGTGTTCGACGCCGATCTGGCCGTGCATCGGTTGCAGGCCAAGGGGGGACGAGCGGTGAAGGCGATCGAGGCGGCGTTTCCGGGGACCAGCAAGGATGGCGCGGTTGACCGAACCGCGCTGCGCCAGGCAGTTCTGGGTGATCGCCACGCGCTGACCCGGCTGGAGCACATCCTGCACCCGATGGTCGAGGATGCGGAACGTGCCTTTGTCGCCCGGGCCCGGCGGGCCGGCAAACGCGCCGTGGTGCTGGATATTCCGCTGCTGTTCGAGACCAAGGGCGAAAAACGGGTCGACACCGTGGTTGTGGTGTCGGCTCCGCGTGCGATCCAGGTTCATCGCGTCGGGCTGCGCCGCCGCATGAACAAAGCCGATGTCGAGGCAATCATCGCTCGGCAGATGCCGGACAGGGAGAAGCGCCGCCGCGCCGACCTGGTGGTGCGGACCGGGCTGTCACGCAATCACACCTTGCGAATCCTGACCCGTTTCATCCAGACATTGCGGCCATGAGCCGCTCCGTCCTGTTCGATACCGAGACCACCGGCCTGGATCCGCTGACCGGCGATCGGGTGATCGAGGTCGCCGCGCTGGAACTGATCAACGACCTGCCCACCGGCAAGCATTTTCACGCGCTGATCGATCCACAACGTGACATCCCGGCGGAGGCGTCGCGCATCCACGGATTCAGCAATGGCGATCTGGTGGGCAAGCCGCTGTTCGCCGAGATCGCACAGCCGTTGGTGGAATTCTTCGCCGACAGCAAGCTGATCGCGCACAACGCGCCGTTCGACTTCGGTTTCCTGGACATGGAATTCGGCCGAACCGGGCTGCCTGCGCTGGCGCGTGACCGGATGATCGATTCGCTGGCCTTGGCAAAGACCCGGTTTCCCGGGATGCCGAACAGCCTGGACGCGCTGTGCCGCCGCTTCGCCATCGACCTGTCTGCGCGCACCACGCACAACGCCCTGTTGGACTGCAAGCTGCTGGCGGAAGTTTATGTGGAACTGACCGGCGGCCGGCAGCGCGGCCTGTCGCTGGCGGCGCAGGACGCCAGGGGACCGGTCACGGTCTATGTCCATACCGGCCCGCGCATACCGCATCCGATT
>DATAZJ010000372.1:0-6122 GCA_036272115.1 Rhodopila sp.
GAAGCACGCCCATGCCGGCTACGCCGAAACGCTGGAGGCGCTGATGAAGCACCCGGCCTACAAGGTGAAGCTGGGTCCGAACCAGGGCAGGGGCGTTGCCTCCGGCTACTGGTTCAACGGCGGCGGCGAATCCAGCGCCACGTTGCAGGTCAATGCCGACGGCACCGTGCTTGTGGCCACCGGCAGCCCGGACATCGGCGGTTCGCGTGCCTCCATGGCGATCATGGCGGCGGAGACGCTGGGCGTGGACTACAATCTGGTGCGCGCCATCGTCGCCGATACCGGTTCGGTCGGCTACACCCACGTGACCGGCGGGTCTCGCGTCACCTTTGCCACGGGAACGGCGGTGGTGAATGCGTCGAAGACCGTGGTGCAGGAGATGCGCAAGCGTGCCGCGCTGATCTGGGGCGTGGAGGAAGACGCCGTGGTCTGGGACGACGGCGTTGCCAAGCCGGCCAACGCCGGTGACAACAAGACGCTGACGTTCAAGGAAATCGCGGCCAAGGCGGCAGCCACCGGCGGCCCGATCACCGCCTCCCATGGCGTCAACGCCGGCGGTCAGGCGCCCGGGTTTGCCAGCCAGTTCTGCGATGTGGAAGTCGATCCGGAAACCGGCCGCGTCACCATCCTGCGCTTTGTCGCCGCCCAGGACGTCGGCCGCGCCATCCATCCGGCCTACGTCGAAGGCCAGATCCAGGGCGGTGTCGTGCAGGGCATCGGCTGGGCGCTGAACGAGGAATACATCTACAACGCCAAGGGTCTGCTCGATAACCCGGGCTTCCTGGATTATCGCTGCCCGGTTGCCTCCGACCTGCCGATGATCGACGCGATCATGGTGGAGGTGCCCAACCCCACCCACCCCTACGGTGCCAAAGGCGTGGGTGAGGTCGGCATCTGCCCGCCGATGGCCGCCATCGCCAACGCCATCCAGATGGCCACCGGCAAGCGGATGACCGAACTGCCGATGTCCCCGCCGCGTCTGCTCGCCGCCCTCTCGGACTGAACGGAGTGGCAAAAGTCGTGTTCACCACGGGCTTCGCACGCCGCTACACCAGCGGCGTGCGGGAGTTCGAGGTGGAGGCGAAAAATCTGCGCGGTGTCCTGAAGGCGATGGATGATCTCTATCCCGGCCTGGGCGAACATCTGGAAGAAGAAACCACCGTCGCGATCAACGGTGAATACCACGAGACAGGCTATTTCCAGCCCGTGCCGCCAGGGGCCGAGGTGTTCTTTATCCCGCGGATCGAAGGCGGCTGACCGTTAGGTCCGGATCAATCCCGCCATCGGGCCCACTCCGTTGCTGCCGGGAAAAACCCGCCCCAGGGCGTCGGCACCCAGACCCAGATGCGACGCCAGCATCCCCTTCGCCACCGCTCGCAGGTCAGCGGTGGGCGCCAGGTCTCGGTTCTCGAACAACTGTCCCGAACCCAGCCCGGGCCACGTCGTCTTGACCCGCCCTCCGGTGACCGCGCCACCGACGACGAACGCCACCGTCCCGGTGCCATGGTCTGTGCCTTTGGTCCCGTTGACCCGGGCGGTGCGGCCGAACTCCGTCATTACCAGCACTGCCGTTTGCGCCCAGGCCGGACCCAGCGCCGTCTTCAGCGCCACCAGCCCGGCATCGAGTTGCTTCAGCGGTCCGGTCAACCGGGGAACCTGTGCGGTATGCGTGTCCCACCCGATGATCTCCAGCGCGGCGATGCGGGGCCCGTCCTGCGCGGCCAGCATTTCCCCGGCGGAACGCGCCAGGGTCGGGAATGCGTATTTTTCCTTCGGCTTTTCCTCGCCGGCCATCACGGCCGCACTGAACCCGCGCGCACGCAACCCCTCGGCGATCGCTGGCCCGATTACCGGATCGTGCCGGTTCAGCGCGGCGATCGTGGCATACAAACTCGGCGCCGGCTGGGCAAACCCATGCGGGGCCCAGTTCGCCACCCGCGCCGGCCCGCGCAGCAGCAGCGGCACCGACACACCGACGGCGAGCGCGTCGCCCTCCGGCCGGCTTTGCGAAACCGCCGGCATCGCCGCGACCACACGGTTGAGCCAACCGCTGGTCATGCGGTGGTCGGCCCCTGATTCCAGGTAGTCCTGTGCCTCGAAATGGCTGCGCACGCGGTAGGAACCGGCGACGGCATGCACCACCAGGGCCTCGTTCGCCTTGTACATGTCATGCACGCCCGCCAGCGCCGGGTGCAGGCCAAAGAAGCCACCCATGTCCAGCAGCCCATCCGGCTGTCCTGGCCCCGCCGGCACGATCTCCCCGCGCAAGCCGGCCAGCCCGGGGTCGCCATAGGGCACCACCGCCGCCATGCCATCCAGCGCCCCGCGCAGGATGATCACCACCAGCCGCTTGTCGGTGGGCGCCGCGGCCAGCGCCAGGCTGGCGCCCCCGACGCTGAAGCTGGTGGCAAGACCGAGCAGGGCGGTGCGGCGAGAGAGAATCATGGGATCAACGCCTCTGAAATTCAGCACTGGCCAGCAACAGCGTCATCGCTTCGCGGCGAGACCCAGCCCGGCCGATCGCCTCCCGGGTCTCCGGCCGCAGCAGCGGCCCGAGCGTATTGTCGGCGACCTCCATCACATCCCGACCGCCGACACGGCCGGCAAAACCGCTCGCCCAGTCGATCCGGCGCAAGATCGCCTCCGGCGCGGCCCAGTCGGCGGCTCGGTCCGGCCAGCCGTTCGGCGCGGGCGCGGTCCATAACGGCTGGCCAAGCCCAGCTATGATACCCATCATGTTCGGGATCCTGTCGGGTGGAATGTCCAGCGCTCGGACACCCGCGACGACATAGTCCATCGGGGGCCGCAGCTTGGTGCCGGGCTGCCAGGCGGCATCCAGCCGCACCAGCGCCGCCGATGCCGCACCCAGGTTGCCGCCGGTGTCGCGCAGCACCGCCTCGATCGAATGAACCGCCCCCGGCGGCGGATCGTCGGCAACGAAGTGACGCACCAGCTTGGTGGCCAGGAAGCGATGGGCCGACGGATGATTGGCGAGGAACATCAGTGCCTCGACCCCGCCCGCCTCGTCGGCAGGGAATTGGCGCCCCAGCACGGTCTGGACGCCTGGTTCATGGGCGAATGGCCGATAGCGGAAGCCGGGCGGATCGGCTTTCATGTCAATCGACCAGCCGGTCAGGATTTTCGCAAATGATGTCACATCCGCCTGGGTGTAGCCCGCCGCCGGGCTGACGGTGTGCAGTTCCATGCACTCACGCGCCAGGTTTTCATTCAGGCCGCGATGGATCCGCTGCCCGACCAGACTGTCGGGACCGAATGACCCGGCGTTCTGCAGGTACAGCAGCATCGCCGGGTGACGCATCACCGCCAGCACCATGTCGCTGAACCGACCGGTGACGTGCGGCCGGATCGCTTCCTCGACAAAGGCGGCGGCGACCGCGGCACACTGGCCCTGGCGGCGGGAAACGGTGAAATGGTTGGTCCAGAACCACACCAGCCGCTCACGGAACGGGGCAGGGGTCGTCACCGCATTCGCCAGTTGCGCCGCACCCTGTGCCTTGAACAGCGCGGCGGATCGCGATTCGCCGGGCGGCGGCTTTGTCTCGCGATCTTCACGCAGCGCCGTCAGACCCATAGCCGTCGTCGGCGGATCGTCCAGCCTTGTCGGATCGGGCTGTTGAAGCTGCTTCAGCAGCCAGGCCGCCGGATCTGGCGGCAGCGGTTCCGAACCCCGGCGGCCGAGGCCGAAACGCACGAGAGCCTGAGCGGTGCGTGTGTCCATAACAGCAACCATAGGCCGGCCGCCTGTTTCAGACTGTGAAAAACGATCAGGATATTTCGCGGCGATGCCCCCAGTCATGACGCCAGAAAGCATCAGCCACCACCCGGCAAACCGAATTCGCACTTGCAAAACCGCGCGCACTGTCGCATTTCCCGCATTACATAACCGGCCGAGCGTTCGGCCGGCACCTTGGGCGGGCGCGCGGGGTTTTCCCCGGATCCAGCGATGGGTCACGCGCCCTTTCTAATATGCCCGCCCTGTTCGTCTGTTTGATGGAGGTTTGCCGTGTCTACCACGCCGCTCGATAGAATTAGAAACATCGGTATCACCGCACATATCGATGCCGGGAAGACCACGACGACCGAGCGGATTTTGTACTACACGGGTGTGTCTCACAAAATCGGTGAGGTGCATGACGGCAACACCACGACCGATTACATGGACCAGGAGCGGGAGCGGGGGATCACCATCACCTCCGCCGCGGTGACGTGCGAGTGGAAGGACACCCGCATCAACATCATCGACACCCCCGGCCACATCGACTTCAACATCGAGGTCAATCGCAGCCTGCGCGTGCTGGACGGCGCCATCTTCATCATTGAGGGCGTGGCCGGCGTGCAGCCGCAGTCCGAGACCAACTGGCGCCTGGCCGACCGCTACAACGTGCCGCGCGTCATCTTCATCAACAAGCTGGATCGGACCGGCGCCGATTTCTATCGCGCCTACGACACCTTGAAGGAAAAGCTGGATATCGTCGCGCTGGCGCTGCAACTGCCGATCGGCGTGGAAGACCAGTTCCTCGGCGTCGTCGACCTTGTCGAGATGAAAGCCATCATCTGGGAAGGCGGCGAGCTCGGCGCCAAGTACCACTATGAGGACATCCCGGCCGACATGGCCGACAAAGTTGCAGAATACCGCCAGACCCTGCTGGACACTGCCCTGTCGGTCGATGAACAGGCGATGGAGGAATATTTCGACAAGGGCGACGTCTCCATCGAGACCATGAAGCGCTGCATCAAGCGCGGCACCATCGACGGCACGTTCCGTCCGGTGCTGTGCGGCACCGCCTTCAAGAACAAGGGCGTGCAGCCCTTGCTCGACGCGGTGATCGACTACCTGCCGTCCCCGATCGACGTGCCCGGCATCGCCGTGGCGGTCGAGGAAGGCGACGATGAGACCACCATCGCCAACCGCCGCCGCATCAAGGCCGACCCGAATGCCCCGTTCGCCGGCCTGGCGTTCAAGATCATCAACGACAAGTTCGGTGCGCTGACCTTCGTCCGCGTCTATGCCGGCACGTTGAAGTCGGGTGACACGGTGATGAACACCACCAAGGGCCACCGCGAGCGCATCGGCCGGATGTTCCAGATGCACGCCGACAAGCGTGAAGCCATCACCGAGGTCGAAGCCGGCGATATCGCCGCCTTCGTCGGCCTGAAGGACACCGGCACCGGCGACACGCTGGCCTCCGCCGACGATCAGGTGGTGCTGGAGCGTATGGCATTCCCGGTCCCGGTCATCGACATCTCCGTCGAGCCGCGCACCAAGGAGGCCGTCGAGAAGATGACGCTGGGCCTGCAGAAGCTGGCCGGTGAAGACCCGTCGCTGCGGCTGAAGACCGATCAGGAAACCGGCCAGACCATCCTGTCCGGCATGGGCGAGCTGCATCTGGAGATCATCATCGACCGTCTGCGCCGCGAATACGGCGTGGACTGCGATATCGGTGCGCCGCAGGTCGCGTATCGCGAAACGATCTCCAAGACGCACACCGAAACCTATACCCACAAGAAGCAGTCCGGCGGGTCGGGCCAGTACGCCGAGGTGAAGATCATCTTCACCCCGCAGGAGCGGAACGGCGGCGTCCTGTTCGAGAACAAGGTCGTCGGTGGTTCGGTGCCGAAGGAATACATCCCGGCGGTGGAAAAGGGCATCAAGGTGCAGGCCGATACCGGCGTGCTGGCCGGCTTCCCGACGGTCGATTTCAAGTACACGCTGGTTGACGGCAAGTACCACGACGTCGACTCATCAGCGCTGGCCTTCGAAATCGCGGCCAAGGCCTGCTTCCGTGAAGGTATGAAGCTGGCTGGTCCGATCATCCTGGAACCGATCATGGACGTGGAAGTCACCACGCCGCAGGATCATGTCGGCGACGTGGTAGGCGACTTGAACCGCCGCCGCGGCCAGATCCAGAACCAGGAGAGTTCAGGGTCCACCGTGATCGTCCGGGCACATGCGCCGCTGAAGGAGATGTTCGGCTACATCTCCCACCTGCGCAGCATGACGAAGGGCCGCGCGTCGTTCACCATGCAGTTCCATCACTACGACCCGGTGCCGCGCAACGTCGCCGAGGAGATCATGAAGAAAAGCGCCTGATTTCAGGCGT
>DATAZJ010000373.1:0-2727 GCA_036272115.1 Rhodopila sp.
GAACCTGGACGACACCATCAAGCGCCTCCAGGCGTTTGAAAAGGCCGGCGCCGACGTGCTGATGGCGCCCGGCCTGCCGGACCTCGCCGCCGTCCGCGCCGTCTGTTCCGCGGTGTCGAAGCCGGTCAACTTCATGGCGGGCATCAAAGGCAAAAGTTTCAGCGTGAAGGAACTGGAAGCCGCCGGCGTGCGCCGCATCAGCGTTGCCTCGTCGCTGTTCCGTGCCGCCATGACCGGGCTGATCGCCGCCTCGCGCGAACTGAAGGACCATGGCACGTTCGGCTATCTCGACGGCAGCATCGCCACCCCCGACCTGAACGCATTCATGCAGGAGTGACCGCGGCCGCAGCCATTTCCCTGGCGGTATGATACTGCGGGGACAGCACATGACTGCGACGCCGGGTGAAACGATCGCCGATCTCCAGCGCGCCAACTCCGGCGATGGGGCGACGGCGCTGACCGCATTGGGTGATCACTACGACATGCTGCTGCGCACGGCGCTTGCGGAGGGGGGTGAGCTGAACCCACTCCCGCCGAGGCGGGAATCCATGATGCCCTGGCAGGCGTTCCTGCGGCGCCAATGGATTCCCGCCTTCGCGGGAATGACAAGGTGAGAGTTATCACCTCGGCCGACTTGATCATCTTTGCCACGACCGGCGCTCCTCCTTGTGGGGAGACCAACCGGGCGGGTTGTCGACTCTCACCACGTCATTCCCGCGAAGGCGCTAGGCGATTCACACATCTCGGAGTTTCCATCCGTGTGCGATGGATCGGAAGTACTCGAGGCCGTGGCGGAAGGTGATCGGTCCTGGGGGTTTGGACTTGGGATAGCCATCCCAGCCACCGAGTTTGGCGATGACCCATCCCGCCCAGGCAAGGGTGTTCGGCGGGTGTGGGTTCTTCTGCAGCGCGGTCTTTCCCTCAAGCTCCGGCACCAGTGCGTGAAGGGTTTCGATCTCCGCAGGCGAGAACGCAATTTTGGCCGGTTGCGCAGATCGGCCGTCGCGCGCCTGCACGAGTTGCATGATGGCACAGGCGGCACGTGCGGCAATCGCGGTCAGCTTGATCAGCCGTTCGGCGCTTTCCAACTGGCTGTCCTCCAGTTGCAGCCCCTGCTGTTTGAGGGTGCGGAAGAACTGCTCGATCACCCAGCGTTGCCGATACCAGCCGACCACGCGCCAGGCCATGTCGGCATCCTCGATCGGATGGGTGGTCAGCAGCCGCCACAGGATCGGCTCGGCGCCCTCTGGCGCACCAGTTTCGGTCACCTCCACCAGACTGACCGCAATCGTCTTCGCCAGCGCCCCGCCCTGCCTGGCCAGGTGGCCGGGGCGCTTCAGCGAGACTTTGCCGAAGCGGGCTACCAGTTGCGCTGTGCGGCCCGGCCGATCGATGCGGGCTCGCAGTTCCACCACGGCGGTGCCGGCCACCTGCAGCGGCGCCGTCGACAGCGTGCCACCGCCCTCTTCAATCAACCGGTCCCGCCGCGCCCGGGTCAGCACGTGAAATCCCGGCCCCGGCACATGCGCCCATTTCTCGTAGATATCGCTCTCGCGGTCGCTGATCTCGGTCACCAGCGTCGCGCGCCGCAGCACCGACTTGGCAGTCTCGGGTGTGGCCAGCCAGCGCTCGGTCTCCTTTTCCGACAACGGACGCTGTGTGTGCGGGATGCTGACCCGGCCGCTGCGCGTCCAAACCCGCCCCGCGACCAGTCCCAGAATGCCGCCCGTCTCGGCGTCCAACCCCAGCATCGCGTGCAGCAGCACGCCACGCCCGACACCTTTGCCGATCTCGCCCAGACCGCGATGATGCTCCCGGGTCGTGCTGAAATTGATCTCGCTGGTATCTTGTATTGCCAACACATGCCGGTCCGCGCAGGCCTCCTCGATCTCGGCGCCCCAGCCCTCGACCAACGCCTCCACGGTTACCCGAGGGTTCGCGAGAAACCGCGAGAATCCGACAATGCCGCGGCGCCGACCAGCAGCCAGCCGGCGCATGCAGGTGCTCTGCCGCGCCACCATCTGCGACAGCAGCAGACCCCCCTTTTTGCCAGGCGTTCGTCGCCGAACTCGCCCAGCCGCCAACGCTCCATCGACATCGCCCCGTCGCTCCCCGCTAACCAACGGGAAGCGAATCATACCGGCCCGAGACCGGTCAATCACGCATCATCCAACACGACTAAGATGTGTGCATCCCCTAGCGCGAAGGCGGGAATCCACAATGCCCAAACGTGGGTCCCGAAGCGCCAGTGGATTCCCGCCTTCGCGGGAATGACGAGGTTAGCGCTGACGGCTTGGGTGGTCAGCCCTTCACCGCGCCCGCGGTCAGCCCGGAAATGATGTGCCTTTGCGCGGCGAAGAACACGATGACGGCGGGCAGGATGGTCAGCGTCACGAACGCCAGCACCAACTGCCATTCCGTGCTGAACTCGCCCTGGTACACCATGATGCCGAGCGGCCAGGGATACCGGGCCTCGCTGTTCAGCATGATCAGCGGCAGCAGGTAATTGTTCCAGCTCCGGACAAAACTGAAAATCGCCACGGTCGCCAGGATCGGCCGCGACAGCGGCAGCGTCATGTAGAAGAAAAAACGGATATAGCCGCAACCATCGACGAACGCCGCTTCGAACAGATCCTTCGGCACTGCGCGGAAGAAATCCCGAAATAGCAGGATGCTGAGTGACAGGCCGAAAGCGGTCTCCGGCAGGATCACGCCCCAGTAGGTATC
>DATAZJ010000374.1:0-5463 GCA_036272115.1 Rhodopila sp.
TTTTCCAGCCGGGCGGACGATGCAGATGGGGTTCGGTTCGGGGGCGCAATCGCATGTGATCTATGGGCGGAACGAACCCGCGCTGACGCATTATCACCAATCGATCCGGCAGGTCCTGGGGCTGGGGACGGACGATCCGCAGGCCGCGATTCGCCACGCGGCCGAGTAATCGTCGTTACGGTGTCGGCGCCGCGGGATTGATCAGGCCCTGGTGGCGTAGTTCGGCCCAGAGTTCGGCCGGGATGTCCACGCCCATCCAGTCCAGGTTCTGGCGCATTTGCTGTGGCGTGTTGGGTCCGGGGATGATTGAAACCACACTGGGATGGCCGAAGGGAAACCGCAGCGCCGCGGCGGCCAGCGGCACGTCGTGGCGCGCGCAAACTGCCTGCAGTTGCCGCGCCTTTTCCAGGATCGCCGGTTTGACGGGGCGATAGCCGTAATACGCATCCTCCCGCGGTTCCTGCACCAGGATGCCCGAGGCGAACGGCGCGCCGATAACCACCGATACGCCACGCTGGCAGCACAGCTCAAGTTCATCCAGGCCCGATTGGTCGAGCAGCGTGTAGGGCATGGCGACGAGGAAGAAATCGATCGCAAACCGAGCGAGAAACTGCGGGATCATGCCGACCCGGTTGACGCCGGCGCCGATGGCCAGGATCTCCCCCTGCGCCTTGAGATCGGCCAATGCGTCAAACCCGCCCTGGGCAAGCTGGCCGAGGGCATTGGCGACGCAATCGCCGGTGCCGAGGTGGCCTGGATCGAGGTCGTGGATCAGCAGCGCGTCCACCTGGCTGATGCCCAGGCGAGCCAGGCTCATTCCGTAGCTTTTCAGGATGCCGTCACGCGAATAGTCGAAATGCGGCTCGAACGGCAGGCCGCCGGTCCAGGCCGGATGGCGGTAGGACGCCGGGTCGGCGGGGCGCGCATGCACCCGGCCCACTTTCGTCGACAGCACGAAACTGTCGCGTGGTTTCGTCCGCAGGACGTGGCCCAGCCGCAGCTCGCTCTTGGTGTTGCCATACCAGGGCGAGGTGTCGAAATAGCCCACGCCGGCTTCGTGCGCGGCCTCGATCGTTGCCTCCGCCTGGGCTTCGGGAATGACGGCGTGCATGTCGCCGAGGCTGGCTCCGCCCATGCCGAATTGCGGCAGGAACAGTGTCGTGGCGCCGACCTGACGCTTGCGAAACGCATCCATGCCTTGTGCCTGCATCGTCGGTATCGCCCTCTGCCGTGCCGGTCGTCCGCGCCGGGGAGGCGGCGTTATAGCCTGGGAGGGAGGCTTCCCGATATCGCGGTTTCGTGGAATATCGGGGGCAAAACAGGGTGGTGCGTCATGCGAACAATCGCCGAAGTGCTCAGGTGGCGTGCCAGACGCCATCCCGATCTGCCCGCCATGATCTACGAGGGTGAGGCGACGACCTACGGCGCCCTCGATCAGGCCAGTTCCGCCCTGGCCGCCGGGCTGATCGCGGCCTACCACCTGCAACCGGGTGATCGTGTCGCCATTCTCGACAAGAATTGCGCGGCCTATCTCGAACTGCTGTTCGCGCTGGACAAGGCCGGTGTAGTGGCCGCGCCGGTCAATTGGCGCCTGACGGCCCATGAGGTGCGCCTGATCGTCGATGACATCAGACCGAAACTGATCGTGGTGGGTGAGGCTTACCGCGATATCGGCCTGTCCACCGGGGTGATGACCCGCACATTCGCCGAATTGCCCAGCGACGGCGGCGGCGATCCGCATCTTGACGTAGACGGCGCGATTTCCTGGCAGTTCGCCACCTCGGGCACCACCGGCCTGCCCAAGGGGGCGATGCTGACCGGCTGGAATGTCCTGAACACCGGCCTGGGCCTGGCGCTGGAAATGCCGGAGCTGCGCGAAGGCGGCGCCTCATTGGTGTGCATGCCGATGTTCCATCTCGGGGGGGCCGGCTGGGCGATCTGGGCCATGCAGGAAGGCGCCACCCTGGTCATCGTCCGCGAAATCGTGCCGGCCGCGCTGCTGCGGACGATCGTCGATTACCGGATCGAGACCGCATTGATCGTGCCGTCCGTGATGCTGTTCCTGACGGAGCTTGCGGGCGTGCGGGAGGCGGATTTTTCCCATCTGCGGCACTTCGTCTACGGCACCGCGCCGATCTCGCCCGATCTGCTGCAGCGCTGCATCGACATCTTCCAGTGCCGCTTCACCCAGATCTACGGCCTGACCGAAACCGCCGGCCCGTTCACCGCCTTGCCCTTCGCCCATCACAGCGGGGAGCGGCTGCTGTCCTGCGGCCGGCCGATGTTCGGTGGGCGCGCGCGCGTGGTCGATGCCGACGACAATGATCTGCCGCCCGACCAGATCGGCGAGATCCTCTATCAGGGCGAGAACCTGATGCAGGGCTATTGGGGCCGCCCGGATGCGACGCGGGAGGCGATCCGCGACGGCTGGTTCTACACCGGCGATGCCGGCACGATCGACGCGGAGGGCTTCATCTACATCAAGGACCGCATCAAGGACGTGATCGTCACCGGCAGCGAAAATGTCTACCCGGCGGAGGTCGAGGCCTCGATGGACGAGCACCCCGACATCGTCGAACTCGCCGTCATCGGCGTGCCGGACGCGAGGTGGGGTGAGGCGGTGAAGGCGATCGTGGTGCTGCGTGACGGCGCGTCGCTGACCGAGGCGACGTTGCTCGATTGGATGCGTGATCGTATCGCTGGCTACAAGCGGCCACGCAGCGTCGAATTTATTGCGGCGCTTCCCCGCAACGCCAGCGGCAAGGTGCTGAAACGGCAATTGCGAGAGCCGTACTGGAAGGGCCATGCTCGGCGGGTCAATTAAGCGCGGCACGGTCATAGCGGTGTTACCCCGGGGCGTCATTTCCGGGTGTAATGACAGGGCCGTAGAGGACAGTAAAATGATAATGGTCAAGAATTAAATTTATCAATTGATAATTTCTGAATCATCAGTTGGCAACTGATAGTTTTCACTAATGCGATCGGGACGGCAAATGAAAATAGTGGCCTCGACATAGACGGCAAAACGTGATGCGCTGCAGCGCACACCGGATTCGAGACCTATAATCGATGCAACGTTCTTCCTATTGGACCTCTTACTCGCCGTTCGAGGTTGAAAATCATCTTTCTCCCGCAGGGCGGCTCCACGAACTGGCGACGGATGTTGCCTTTACAGCACGTTGTCTGAATCGCCACAGCTTTAACCTCGCGCTGATGAAGTATGTCAACTTCAGCGGCTTTCTAATTACTGGCCAGCATTCGGGCACGCATTGGATAAAATGGATGCTGAGCCATGCCATAGCCCACCACTATGGCGTTTCGCCGCCGCGGTACTTCAATAATGATTCGTCAAATGAGCTGATCGGGCATCCCAAACACCCTCGGCCCTATCCAAAGTTGCCGCGCATTGCCAGTTCTCATTCAATTCCGCCCTACGCCCTGCAGTGGAACTGGCTGCGCCGGTTGCGTAAGCCGCCGCCTTATGCGGTCGTGGTGCGAGACGTTCGGGACCTTTTGATCTCGAATTACGAAAAATGGCAGACGACGTACAATGTGCCGTTCAGCCGTTATGTGGCCGGCGATCCGCTGGGCAAGGCTTATATCTGCGATGCCTGGTGGTATGTGCGCTTCGCCAATCGCTGGGGCGACATCGCCCAGCGCCATCCGGAGGAGACGCTGGTGTTGCATTACGAGGATTTCCGTAAAGCCCCCGGGGCCGGTCTGCGCCGGATTTGCGATCATTTCCATCTCGAAGTGACGGATGCCGATATAGAGGCCGGAGTTGCGGTTGGGACCAAAGACATCATGATGCGTCACCAGGACCCCAACATCGAGGAAAAGCCGGTTCGGCCGGATGGCCAGGGCGATACAAGGTTTTCCCGGGATGACCTCGCGGTGCTGGGCGGCATCCTGCACCGCCACCTCCGGCATGACTTCGGCTATGCCTATTTTGACCAGCCGCGGGGCTTCACCGGATAAGCCGGCCGTTGGCTTCCGGCACCGCCGTCGGGCGATGATGCCGGGGTATTTTTGAAGGCGGATGAGGCGGGATAACACCAGTCCGCCGAAACAGTGACACGCTGAAGCCGGCCTCTCACCGTCATGGTGGGCGGAGGCCTATGCCTTTGGTTGCAAAGGCAAAAGGCGTGGGTGCAGACAGCCGTCGGCAGGACGAGGCTCGGCCGGCACAGCCGCGGTTTTAATGCGGACTGGCATAATACCAATCGCCCTTGAGGTTGACCCATCGGCACCGCCGAGCAACCGTCATGGCGAGCGCAGGCTCGCCATCCATGCGTTTGTTTCCGCTCGTAAGGGCGTGGGTGCCGATCTCCGTCAGCATGACGGACGGGGTCAACCGAAGAGTCCGCATCAAACGCCGGTTGGCATAAGACGGGATGGCGCGGGGCGGGTGACCGTCGGGATCGCCGCGTCGCTACGCTTTTTGCGGCGATATATCCTTCGGGGCGCTCTTGGCTTCGGCGGCTTCTTCCGTCACTTCGGCGGAGATTTTGGCCAAGGCGCTTTCCAGGCCCGCGGGCGTGGCGGTGGATAGCTCCAGCGCGGCGCGGCGCAGGGCTTCACGGCGGATCAGGCGAGATGTGAAGGTGTCGAATGCGGGATCCGGGGCGTCGGCTTCGGTCATCGCGATCCCTCGTGGCGATCTCTGGTGGCATCCGCCGCGCCTGAGCCCAGGCGCGGCGGATGTTTCACCGATCAGGCGGCTTCGGCGGGCGGGTCGACGTGGTCGCCGACCATGGCCTCGGTGGTGATCATCAGGCCACCGATGGACGCCGCGTTCAGCAGAGCCAAACGGACGACCTTCGTCGGATCGATGATACCGGCCTTGACCAGGTCCTTGAACTCGCCGGTCTGGGCGTCGAAGCCGTAGTTGTACTCGTCCTTTTCCAGCGTCTTGCCGGAAATGACCGCACCGTCCTCACCGCCGTTGGCGGCGATCTGGCGCAGCGGCGTCAGGGCTGCCTTGCGGACGATTTCGATGCCGACGCGCTGGTCCTCATTGGTCGCCTTCAGCTTCAGCAGGACCTGCGAGGCGCGCGCCAGGGCGACACCGCCGCCGGGCACAATGCCTTCCTCGACCGCGGCGCGGGTGGCGTGCAGGGCGTCATCGACGCGGTCCTTACGCTCCTTCACCTCGGTTTCCGACGACCCGCCGACGCGGATGATGGCAACGCCACCGGCCAGCTTCGCCAGACGTTCCTGCAGCTTCTCCTTGTCGTAGTCCGAGGTGGTTTCCTCGATCTGCGCCCGGATCTGCCCGCAACGCGCCTGGATGTCGGCCTTCTTGCCGGCGCCCTCGACGACCGTGGTGTTTTCCTTGTCGATCAGCACGCGCTTGGCGGTGCCGAGCATGGGGAGGGTGACGTTTTCCAGCTTGATGCCGAGGTCTTCGCTGATGACTTCGCCCTTGGTGAGGACGGCGAGGTCTTCCAGCATCGCCTTGCG
>DATAZJ010000375.1:0-3117 GCA_036272115.1 Rhodopila sp.
ACTTCCTGGGCTTCGGGACCGACACCCAGCGCGCGGAGTGGGCGGGCCGATCGCTGGCAGTCGCGATCTCGGAACCGAAGGTCGGAGCCCACCCGAAGCTGCTGACCACGCGCGCCGATCCGTTCGATGGCGGCTTCCGGATCACCGGCCAGAAGGCGTGGGTCAGCAACGGGCCGTCGGCCGACGCGATCATCGTCTTCGCCATTACCGCCGAGGAAACCGGTCGCAAGCGCTACAGCGCGTTCATCGTGCCACGGGACACAACCGGCCTGACGATGTCGGAAATGCCGGGTTTCCACGCGCTGCGCCCCTCGAAACACTGTCTGCTGTCGCTGGACGGATGCGTGGTGCCCGCTAGCGCGATGCTGGGACAGCCGGGGACAGCCTACGACCGGATGGCTCTGCCGTTCCGCGATATCGAGGATGCCGTGGGCACCTTCGGCACGCTGGGTGCCCTGCGGCACGCGATCGGATCATGCGCCGGTGCCGACCTGGACCAGACCACCGAACTGGGTGCCATCGTGGGCTTGACCGCGGTGTTTGCCGCCGGGGCGCAGGCCGTTGTCGCCGAGCTCGACGCCGGACGGTTCCGGACCGGCGACGCGACGCTGGTCGGCCTGCGTGTGCTGGCGCAGGACATTTTGTCGCGTCTCCGGCCGCTTCCGATGCCGGCGGCGGGGGACATTCTTGCCGACCTGGATGCCACATTGTCGATCGCGCAAGGGCCCCGCCTCGCCCGCCAGACGAACCTGGGCCAGGCCGCTCTTCGTGCCGGAGAGCGTTCGGCATGACCATCACCCGCTGCCATTGGGCGGAAACCGCCGACGCCCAGATGCAGGCCTACCACGACACCGAATGGGGGGTGCCGCATCACGACGACCGCGCGTTGTTCGAGCTGCTGACGCTGGAGGGCGCGCAAGCCGGCCTGTCCTGGCGCACCGTCCTGGTCCGCCGGGATGCGTATCGCGCGGCGTATCATGGGTTCGACATCGAACGCGTCGCCGCGATGACCGATGCCGAGCTGGAAAAACTGCTGGCGGACTCACCGCTGATCCGCAACCGGTTGAAGATCTTCTCCACGCGCGACAACGCGCGCATATCGCTGGCGGCGATCGCCCAACACGGCAGCCTCGACCACTATCTGTGGTCGTTCGTCGATCACAAGCCGATCCGCAACGGCTGGACCGAGCGCGGCCAGGTGCCGGCGACGACGCCGGTCTCCGACGCCATGAGCAAGGCGCTCAAGAAGGCCGGCTTCCGTTTTGTCGGCTCCACCATATGCTATGCGTTCATGCAGGCCACCGGGATGGTGGACGACCATCTGCAAAGCTGCTTTCGCCACACTCAGGAGTAACCTGCCCATGCGGAACACCGAGGAAATCTGGCGTCTCGTCGATGCCCACCAGGACGATTTTATCCGTCTGTCCGACCGGGTCTGGGAGACTCCCGAACTCTGCTACACGGAATTCCGCTCCTGCGCCGAACATACATCCATGCTGGAGGCCAAGGGGTTCCGCGTCACGCGCGACGTGGCCGGCATCCCGACGGCGGTGATGGGTGAGGCCGGTGAGGGCGGCCCGGTGATCGCCATCCTCGGCGAGTACGACGCACTGCCGGGCCTGTCGCAGGAAGCGGGTGTCGCGCAGGAGAAGCCGCTGCCCGGAGCGGGTTTCGGCCATGGCTGCGGGCACAACCTGCTGGGATCGGCTTCCATGCTGGCGGCCACCGCGGTGAAGGACTACCTGGAAACCAACGGCCTGAAGGGGCGGGTCCGCTATTACGGCTGCCCGGCCGAAGAAGGCGGCGCCGCCAAGGGCTTCATGGCTCGCGCTGGCGCTTTCAGCGACGTCGACATTGCGATCTCCTGGCACCCATCATCGTTCTCCGGCGTCAACCCGGCCAACTCCCTGGCCAACACCCGCATCGACTTCTCATTCCACGGCCGAGCCTCGCACGCCGCCGCCTCGCCGCATCTGGGCCGCAGCGCCCTGGACGCCGTCGAACTGATGAGCGTCGGTGTGAACTACATGCGTGAGCACATGCCGTCCGACGCGCGCGTGCATTCCGCCATCCTGGACGCCGGCGGCGTGGCGCCGAACGTGGTGCAGGCGTTTGCGAAGGTTCGGTATCTGGTCAGGGCGACGACCTTGCCGGAACTGTCGAAGCTGATCGATCGCGTGCGCAAGATCGCCGACGGCGCGGCTCTGATGACGGAAACCCGTGTCACCGCCCAGGTCGTCAGTGCGGTCTCCAACCTGCTGGCCAACACGCCGCTGGAACGCCTCATGCAGGACAACCTCGATCGCATCGGCCCGCCCCCGTTCGATGAGGCCGACGGCAAGGCCGCCGCCGAGTTCCAGGCGACCCTGACCGACGAGGATATCGAGGCGGCCTATCGCCGCGCCGGCATTCCGGTGCAGCCAAACACCCCGCTGTGCAACCTGATCATCCCCGCCGATGCCAAGCCGAACGGCGGCGTGGGCTCGACCGATGTCGGCGACGTCAGTTGGGTGGTGCCAACGGTGCAGGCGCGCGGGGCGACCTATGCGATCGGCACTCCGGGACATTCCTGGCAGTTGACCGCGCAGGGGAAAATGCCGGCGGCACACAAGGGCCTGGTGCATGTGGCAAAAGTCATGGCCGGCACCGCGCTTGACGCGATCCGCGACGAAACGCTGCTGGCCCGCGCAAAGGCGGATCATCAGGCGCGGGTCGGGAAAACGCCCTACGTGTGTCCCCTGCCGGCCGAGCTCGATCCGCCGATCAAGATGTCCGCCTGAGGCGGGAGGTTGAGATGGCAAAACGCCTGACGGCTGTGGAACGGGCGCACTTGGGCACGACCGTTCCGGGATGGGCACCCGCCCTCGACCGCGACGCGCTTCGCCGCGAATTCAAATTCGAGAACTTCAGCGAGGCCTGGGGCTTCATGACCCGGGTCGCGCTGGCGGCGGAAAAGCTCGATCACCATCCCGACTGGTCGAACGTCTGGAACACCGTGCGGATCGAGCTGGCCACGCACGATGTGGGCGGCTTGTCCGACAACGACGTCCGGCTGGCGCAGGCGATCAATAAGCTGCTGGATTGATGGACGGACTTGGGTTCCCGGAACGCACGCTG
>DATAZJ010000376.1:0-4367 GCA_036272115.1 Rhodopila sp.
TGACCGACTGGCTGGCCTATAACGGCTACGCGCTGGTGACCAAGCCCGCGAAGGAGTTCACCGACGCCGCCGGCCGCCGCCGGGTCAAGGGCAACATGGACATCGAGATGGCGGTGGACATGCTGGAACTGGCGGACAAAATCGATCACGTGGTCCTGTTCAGCGGCGACTCCGATTTCCGCCGGCTGGTGGAAGCGGTCCAGCGCAAGGGCGTCCGGGTGACCGTGGTGTCGTCGGTGCGCAGCAGCCCGCCGATGGTCGCCGATGAGCTGCGGCGCCAGTGCGACCAGTTCCTGGAACTCGCCGACATCGCGCCCGAATTCACCCGCCGCCAGACCGAACCCCGGCAACGCAACATGGGGACACGGAACACGCCGGCCGAACCCTATGCCGATCCGCACGAGGTGACCTGACCCCTCGGGTCACCGTCCGTAGCGGGAGCGTCGTCGTCTCAGGCCGACGCAGCCCGGAGGCACGCGGTCCAACGCCAGAATGCCAACAACCCGCGCCGTCCGTCATGCCGCTGCAGTTCGGCATCCACGCCTGTCCAAATAGGGGGTGGACAGGTCCCCGCGCCGGTGCCCCCGACACGACGTACCATGCAGGGCAAACACCCGACCCAACCAGCCCCCCCTACACGTCAGGCCGTCCGAATCTCGCTCCAAGTATCGTCCATCGCTCGGGTAATCCGCACCACCGCCTCATCAATCTCCGCCTCCGTAATAATCAACGGAGGCGAAAACGCCACCCGATCGCCAACAAACCGCGTAATCAGCCCATGCTTCCGAGCATGCCTGTCCACCGTCGCCCCAACCTGGCGCCCCGGATCGAACTGCGCCCGTGTCTCCTTGTCCGCCACCATCTCGATCCCGGTCAGCAGCCCAACCCCGCGCACTTCCCCCACCAGGGGATGATCCGCCAGCGCACCAAGCTTCTCCTGCAGATACGGCCCAACGCGCCGGACGTGCCCCAGCATGTCCATATCCTCGTAGATACGAAGCGTCTCCATCGCCACCGCCGTCGTCACCGGGTGCCCGGCATAGGTAAAGCCGTGTGCGAAATTCCCCAGCTTGCGGCTCTCATCCAGCATCGCCTCGAACACACGCTCATTGATCATCAGCGCCGAAATCGGCTGCATCCCCGCCGACAGCGCTTTCGCACACGAAATCATATCCGGCCGCAGATCATACGTCTGGCTGCCCCACATATTGCCGGTTCGGCCGAACCCGCAGATCACCTCATCGGCAATGAACAGCATGTCGTAACGCCGCACGACCGCCTGCATCTTCTCCCAATACGTCCGCGGTGGCGTCAGCCCGCCGCCCGCCCCCATCACCGGTTCGGCAATGAACGCCGCGCACGTCTCCGGCCCCTCGCGCAGGATCAGTTGCTCCAGCGCATCGGCCATCCGGGTCGCGAACTGCTCCTCGGACTCACCCTCGGTGTGGTGACGATAGTAGTGCGGATATTCGGTGTGCAGGAAACCCGGGAACGGCAGCCCGAAATCCGCATGCATGTCCGGCTTGCCCGACGCGCTGATCGAGGCCGATGTGCTGCCATGATAGGCCATCCGCCGGCCGATGATCTTGCGCTTCTCCGGCTTGCCGATGGCGTGATGATAATACCATACCAGTTTCAGTGCCGTATCGTTCGCCTCTGACCCCGAACACTGGAACAGCACCTTGCTCATCGGCACCGGCGCGATCGACAGCAGCTTTTCCGCCAGATCGACGGCCACATCATGCGTCGTGCCGCGATACAGATGATAATATCCCAGCTTGCGCATCTGCTCATAAGCGACTTTCGCCAGCCGCTCCGACGCATAGCCCAGAGACGCACACCACAATCCCGCCGCCGTATCGAGATACTGCGTCCCATTGTCGTCATAAACGTAACAACCATGGCCCGACCCGATGACCATCGGCCCATCAGCGATATGGCGAACCAGGTTCGTTTGCGGATGCACGATGGTCGCGATGTCACGTGCCTGGACGGAATTGGGGGTCAGAAAGGTCATGTCACGTCTCCTCCATACCCACAAATCCTGATCCAACTACCAGGCTGCGTCCAGCAGCGCCCGCACCGCCGGCGGCCCGTCGATCTTCCGCGGGTTGGTGTGCACCCACCGGTCATGCATCGACCCCGCTGCGACCGGATCCAACTGCTCCGGCTTCACCCCCACATCGCGCAGCGTCCCCGGCAGACCCAGCCCGGCGATCAACGCCGCCACCGCATCGCCGGCACTCTCTCCCGGCCGCCCCAGCGCCTCACTGACCCATTTCTGCCGCTCCGCATTCACCGTCACGTTGAACCGCAGCACATGCGGCAACATCACGCACGACGTATAGCCATGCGGCACATTCGCCGTCCCGCCCAGCACGTGCCCGATCCCATGGCTCGCCCCCATCGGGACGCCGTTATGCGACCCCATGATCGACATCCACGCCCCCATCTGGCAGTCCAACCGGGCCTCCAGATCGCCAGGATCAGCTTTCACCCGCGACAGCCCGGACGACAGTAATCGTAACGCCTGCAACGAAGTTCCATCCGAAAACGGCGTCGGCGCGACCGAGCACAAACTCTCCACCGCATGATCCACCGCGCGTATTCCCGTCGACAGGAACAACCATTCCGGCGTGTGGACCGTCACCGCGGGATCGAGGATCACCGCCTGCGGCATCATCAGCGCATGCCCGAAACTTTCCTTCACATGCCGCACCGTATCGGTACACCCGGCGAACGGTGTGAACTCCCCGGCCGACAGCGTCGTAGGTACATCCACCGACCGCACCGCCGGCGTCTTGATCGCCGGCCGCTCAGTTTGTCCCCCTGCCGTAATGACAGCCCGGAACCGGTCAAGCTGTTCCGGATCAGATACATCATTGCCCAGGCAAAGCCCGACCATCTTCGCCGCGTCCGTCACCGATCCGCCGCCCACCGTCACGATCAAATCGGCCCGCGCCGCCCGAGCCTCGTTCGCCGCCGCCACCACATCCACCCGCGGCGTATGCGCCCCGATTTTCGCGCACACCCCGGCCAACCGGTTGCCCAGCACCCGGCGCACGCCGTCGACCACATCCGTCTCGCGGTTCAACGTCCCGCTGGCCATCACATAAACCGCCCGTGCGTCCAGGCGATTGACCTCGTCGGCCAGCGCCTCGGCCAGCGGAATGCCGTAAATCACCCGGTCCATGGGCGGATAGCGATGGGTGCCGCGGATCATCGGTGTCCCTCCTTCATCATTGACCGGCAGTCCAGCAGAAACCGCCAGGCCGGACAATCTCGGTCCCCCTTTGGATGCTTGGTGCCGGCATGATCGTCAGCATCCTGGGCCGCCACGCCGGCCTGATTCCGTGATCGCGGATGTCACCTTATTTCCTTGCCACGACGCGCGAATCGGGCGCACGCTGCCCAAATCGTCGCAACAACTGAAAGGAGGTGATCCTGTGTCTCATTGTTTGGTGGCATCCCTTGCCATGACCTGGATCGCCGGCGCCAACACGTCGGCTTAGTACACTCCGGTCCGGCAACGGACAGTCACAACAATGTGGAGGCCCCGGGCTTATGTCCGGGGCCTTCAGCTTTTGCGGCCCACGTATCCGGCGCACGTCAGCGCCACCCTCCAAAGAGTCCGAGGCAGTTGAGCACCAGCGCAATGGCCACCGCGCCGATCGCTGGCGACCACGGTCACGACAGCAGGTCACCGGTCCACAACTGATCCTCGACGCCCGGGTCAAGCTCATCGGGATAGAATTCCATCCGAGCCTTCGCGACAGGCGTCGACAACACGCCGGCATGATCGTCTTTCTCCGAACACCACAGACGATACTTGTGAACTTTCTCGCGTCGCACGTAGCCATCCCGGCCGACCGGGCCATAAGCGCGCGCCCTCCGGACGACGCCGCTGCAACAGCGGCCATTGGCGTAAATGAACGGACAAGGAATCGCCGGCGGCATCATGGCTCGGCTCACAGATCAGAGAACGGAATGCCCCATGCTAAGCACAGTCGGACTTCGAACGCAGCCTGGCCGGATAGTCGAAGCGGCCCGGTTTTGAAATCAGGCGATCCGGCGGTAACCGGTAAACCACGCCAAAGTATACGTCCCGGCCATGCCAAGGGCGAAGCCAGCCGAAAACACATTTATGCTATGCACCCATCCGCCCGCCCGACCGCCTGTGTTCAGCCGCCATGTCCAGCAGCACGGCCGCGCAGACGATCCCCCCACCCACGACCGTCAGCCGCGATGGCACCTCGCCGAACGCCAGCCACACCCACAGCGGCGCAAACGGCAGCTCCAGATTGGCCAGCAGCGACGCCCGAGCCGCGGATACCAAACGACTGCCGATCGTCAGCAGCAGCAACCCC
>DATAZJ010000377.1:0-6094 GCA_036272115.1 Rhodopila sp.
GGGGGTTCTCGGTAGGTCGGGAACGAATACGACGAGCCTTGGGTATTCGTGCTGGCTGAGGCGATCTCGGACGAAGGTCTGGATGTCGGTGGCGTCGGTTGGGTGGCCAGGAGTGGGGACGATGAAGGCTTTGACGATCAGACCGCGTAACGGATCGGGCACGCCGATGACGGCCGCGGATTGGACGGCGGGGTGCAAGAGGAGGGCGTTTTCGATCTCTACGGCGCTCATGGTCCAGCCGGCGGAGATTATGACGTCGTCGGCGCGGCCGGCGTGGTAGAAGTAGCCGTCGGAGTCTGTTCTGCCTCGGTCCTTGGTGGGGAACCAGACGTTGTGGCGGCGGACTTTGATTTCTCCGAGTTGATCTGGGTTGCACTGGGAACCGTCGGGGCATTGTACTTGGACCTCGACGCCGGGGACTGGGCGGCCGAGGGCGCCTTCTTTGACGGGGAAATCGGGGGCGCCGGGGTAGTTGGCGAGGACGACGCCGACCTCGGTGGTGCCGTACATGCTGCAGAGGGGGGTGTGGAAAGCGTCCTGGATGAAGTGGGACGTTTCGGGGTCGATGGGTTCTCCGGTGAAGGAGAGCTTTTGCAGTTGGGTGCGGAAATCGCTGATGCGGCCGGTGTTTTTCATCACCCGGTAGTGGGTGGCGGCGGCTGACAGGTTGGTGGAGCCGTAGTCGGCCAGGGCTTTCAGCAGGCGTTCGGCGTCGAATTTGCCGGCGTAGGCTCCGGTTTCGATGCCAAGCGCAAGCGGGGCGAGGGTGCCGTGCCAGAGACCGTGGCCCCAGGCGGGGGAGGATGGGCAGAAGAAACGATCGCCCGGTCTTAGGCCGGTGCCGTAGAGGGCGGCGTTCATGACCACGACGACGGCGCGGTGGGTGTGCTTGATGGCGTCGGGCAATTCTCGGGTGGTGCCGGAGGTGTATTGGAAAATCGCCAGGTCGGTGGAGGCGGTTTTGGGTTCGTAGTGGTCGGGGAATGCGGTCAGCCCGGTCATGAAGGCGTCGGCGGCGGCGATGATGCGCGGGCCGGCGAGGTCAGTCAGGGTCGCGGTTTTTTCGGGGGTGGTCAGCAGCAGGGTCGGGGTGCAGTCCTGGGTGCGCAGGCGGACTCCATCGGCGCCGAACAAGGTGAACAGGGGGACGGCGATGGCGCCGTGTTTTATTGCGCCGAACAAGGCGGCGTAGAACGGCAGTGAAGGCTCCAGCATGATGGCGATGCGGTCGCCTGGTGCGATGTTTTGGGCTGCCAGCCAGTGGGCGAAGCGCGAGGACCAAATCGCGAGGTCCTGGAAGGTGATGGTTTCGTCGTGGCCGCCGGCGTGGGCGATGCGGAGCGCCACTCGACCGGGGGTGGCGTGGCGATCGACGCATTCGTGGCCGATGTTCAGATGTTCGCGGTCGCCATCGAACAGATCCCACAGGCGCGCGGTGGTGAACTGGCGTTGGGCGTCGGCGTATGAGGTGTATTCCGTCAGCTTTTGCATGCGGGTTCGTATCCTCCCCGCAGGACTAGAGGCCGATGCCGCCGTGTTGTCAATATGGGTTTAGTGTTGTCCTTGGACAACATCTTGAACGATCGTCATTCTCCCGCAGGCTGTGTTGCGAGGGGCGTTCTTCTGGTTGGCCCGAGCGTTGTCCTTGGACCGTGTCAGGCGGGTTAGGGTCGGGGCGGGTCAGGGTCGGGGCGGGTTAGGGTCGGGGCGGGTCGGGCGGTATGCAGGCGGCGAGGTCGCCGGGCCTCGGCGGTGGGGGGATGTTGCCGAGGATGACGTCGGTGGCGGCGCTGCTGAGCGCGTCGGCTCGGCGGGCGGCGAGGTCTCGTTGTTCGGGGGGCAGGCTGGCGGCTTCGGCGGAGAATTCCACGGCGACTTCGGTCATCGCGTTTGCCAGCATGATCTGCCACTCGCGGTGGGCGGTCGCCCTGGGGGATTGAGATGGGATGGGGGATTGGGATGGGGTGGGGGTGGCCGGAGCGGGTTTGCCCAGGTCGGCCCTGGCGGCGGCGGTGAGTTGCTGGGCGGCCGCGACGTTGGCCTGCACCGTGGCCTCGTAGGCGAGGTCGGGTTGCGGCGGGGCGGCGGGTTCGGGCGCCGGCGCGGCCGTCCGGGAGGCTGCGAGGGCCTTGCGGTTCCAGTCGGCGGCGCGGTTCAGCGCGACGGCGTTGCCGCGCAGGCGGAGGACCATGGAGACGGAGAGTTGGTCGCCCATCGAGAGGCCGAGCGACCCGAGGGCGGCGAGGCCGCAGGCGACGATCTGGGCGATGGTGATGAGGTCCGCCTGGGAGCGGGCGCGATAGGCGCCGATGGTCTGGAGCGCGGCGAGGCGTGCGAAGGCGATGTTGCCGTCGCCGGCGGTGAGGAACAGGGGGGCGAGAAGGGCGACGATGAGGGTGAGCAGGATGTCGTCGGGGTGGGTCGACGTTTCGTCTGTTGGTTGGGTGGTGGCGATTTCGGTCATGGGGCCCGGCTGTGGAGGCGTAAGCGCGAGGTTAGCGCGGGGATGGAGACGTGTCAAGTATTTTTTCCTAATAGTATATTTTTCAAAGCAGAATTTCAGATTATAGTCCTTGTCGCGCGACGGGTCGGCGGATCAGGATGGCGGCACTGATGCTGCTATGTGCTTTGTTTCTGCCGTTGAAGCCTCTTCAGGGTGTGTCGAAGAGACCAACGATCGACTTCGCCCTGCTCGCGAAATCGTTAAACATGGCATTTCTTATTGACGTGTTGCGTCTTACGCACTGCGTAATGCCGCGATTCGAAGCTTCGGCAACAGGGTGACTGCACGCATCTTTGCTGGCGACCGGAACGTGCTACTGGCGAACGCATACGGGCCGAGGTGGCGCCCCGCGTCGCGGCCTGACCGGGCGCGCTGTTGCGGGGCGACGACCCATATTGTTCGCCTTCTCGCGCGGGTTCCGGCGAAGTCGTGTCATGGCACGGCCAACCCTGGGGCCAACCCTGGCTCGCGTGCTCGCTCGCCGGCCATGACGCGAGGGGGATATAGAGGTTGTCCCCCCAGGCACGCGGGCTGTCAGAAGTTCAGCTTCAGGCCTGGCGTCGGCCACTGCATCACGCCCAGGCGGCCGGTGTCGGACAGGGTGATGTAGGCGGTGCGCATGTCGGGGCCGCCGAAGCAGATGTTGGTGGGGTAGGTGTCGGGCATTTTCTCGGCTCGGACGATCTCGCCGGCAGGGGAGATTTCGGTGATGAAGCCGGTGTTCAGCGTTGCCACGGTGATGTTGCCGTTGGCCAGGACCGCGAGGCTGTCGAAGCGGGCGTTGCCGGGCAGGCCGGCGATGACGCGGCCGCTGTGGTGAGCGTGCGGGGCGGGTTTGCGGAGGACTCCCGGCGCCTCGATGTCGAAGGCCCAGAGGCGGGCGCCCTCGGTGTCGGCGGCGTAGAGGGTCTTGCCGTCCGGCGACAGGCCGCAGCCGTTGGGGCTGAGGATGGGATGGGCGATTTCGGTGACTTTCGAGCCGTCGGGCAGCGCGTAGTAGATGCCGCCGTGGTCGCGATGGCGGGCGTAGCGCTTGCCGAGGTCGGTGAAGTAGAAGCCGCCCTGGGTGTCGAACACGATGTCGTTGGGGGCGGAGAGCTTGTGACCGCCGACCTCGGTGTAGAGGGTTTTCGCCTCGCCGGTTTTCGGGTCGATGCGCTGGACGTAACCGAACTTGTAGTCCGGATGCGGGGCGATGCCCATCGAGTAGCCCTCGACATAGCGGCTGCCGCCGTTGTTGCAGAGGTAGAGCGCGCCGTCGGGGCCGTAGGCGAGGCCGTTGGGGCCGCCGCCGCAGCGGGAGAAGACGCTGGTCTTGCCGTCCGGGGTGATCCGGGACAGTTGGTTGTTGCGGATTTCGGTCAGGATGACGGCGCCGTCCGGGCAGACGACGGGGCCTTCCGGAAAGCCGAAGCCGGTGGCCAGGATTTTGACGTCGGTCATATGGTGTTTCCCCTTGCTCGCGGTTGAGGCAGTGTCGTCTGAATGATGGCCGCGTCAAGCGAGACGGGGTGATGCGAGACGGGGTGATGCGAGACGGGGTGATGAAGGAGTTGCGTGGTATGAAAGCTGTCCGGTTCACGCGTCACGGCAAGCCGGACGTTTTGAGCGTGGAGGAGGTGCCGGACCTGGTGGCGGGTGATGGCGAGGCGGTGGTGCGGATCGCGGCCGCGTCGATCAACCCGAGCGACGTAAAGAACGTTGCGGGGGCGATGGAGCAGACGACGTTGCCGCGGACGCCGGGGCGGGATTTCGCCGGTGTGGTGGAGGCCGGGCCGGCGGCGTGGATCGGTGCCGCGGTGTGGGGAACCGGGGGGGATACCGGGTTCACGCGGGATGGTTCGCATGCGGACTGCATTGTGGTTCCGGTCGCCAGCCTGCAGCGAAAACCGTCGGTGCTGGACTTCGAACAGGCGGCCTCGGTCGGGGTGAATTTCATTACCGCGTGGAAAGGGCTGGTCGAGGGTGCGGGTCTGCGCGCCGGCGAAACGGTGCTGATCATCGCGGCCAGCGGTGGGGTCGGCAACGCGGCGGTGCAGATCGCCCTGCGTCTGGGTGCGCGGGTGATCGGGGTGGATCGGCGTGGGCCTCGGGTGGGGGCGGCGATTGCCTCGGCGGGGTTGTCGCTGGTGGCGGATGGGGCGGCCATTCCGGGGGCGGTGCGTGCGGCGACGGAGGGGTATGGGGCCGATGTCGTGCTGGATTGTGTCGGTGGGGTGATGTTTCGCCCTGCGGTCGATTGCCTGGCGCCGCGCGGCAGGGTTGTGGAGATGAGCGTGACCGGGGCCAGGGAAGTCAGTTTCAACCTGGCGGATTTTTATCATAACGAAAGCCGGTTGATCGGCATCGATACGCTGAAGCTCGATCTAACCGGATCGGCAACGGTGTTGGAGGCGCTGCGGGGTGGTTTCGAGGCCGGGGATTACCGCCCTGCCCCGATTGTCCGGCGGTTCGCGCTGGATGATGTGGTGGCGGCGTACCAGGCGGTCGCGGGTGGGGAACAAGGGCGGGTGGTGTTGCTGCCGGGCGGGTGAGGTTACCAGGTCTTGGCCCTTAGCGTCGATTTCTGCATTTTGGCCTCGGCGGTGGTCCATTCCTGGAAAGTCATGAAACGCGGGGCGAGGAAGACGTAGGTGCGTTCGACGACCCGGAGAAGGAATTCGTTGAAATGTTTCGGGGCGGCTTCCCAGTCGGTGAAGACGGCGGTCCAGGCTCGGTTGGTGCGGAACAGCCAGTCCCGCTGACGGCGCAGGCCGCCGATCGCGGCGGGTATGTCGCGGAGGACGCCCAGGAAATCGTCGAGACGCACATCCACCTGGTCAAATCGGGTCATGACTTCCTTGATGCCCAGGCGCGCCAGTGACTGAACCTGCTTGAACGTCTCCTGCTGGCTGATCGGCACCTCACCGGAATCGAGGTGCAGAAGCTTTTCCCGCATGTTGGTGATGCCGCGGGTCAGCGGGCGGCGCATGGCCTCGATGTAGGCCATTTCCTCGCTGATCGAGGCGACGCGCGTGGTGACCTCGGTTTCATCCACACCGTCGATTTGGGCGGCGGCGTGGGTGATCGCCTCGCGCAGCAGGGTGTGGCTTTTCGGGTCGTCTTCCCAGCCGACCGTGCCGCTGATGGTGACGCGCTTGCCCAGGCGGGCGAAGACGGAGCGCACCAGGTTGTGGCGGACGCGGCTGGCGGCGGCGCGGCGGTCCTGGGCATTGGGTTCCCAGCTTGCCTCGCCGCCGTTGAGCTCGGACGGCAGCTTGTCGCCGAGTTTGAGGGAGACGACGAATTCCAGCGCCTGCTCGATGAGGGTGAGCATCTGGCCGTCGGCGCTGGTGGGATCGACGCGGAATTCGCGGGCGATGGATTGCAGGGGCAGGACGGCTTCCTGGCTGTCGAGCTGGACCACCATGGAGGGGATGCGGGCGCCCTCGCTGAGGCGGAAGACGGGTTCGCCCAGCATGCGGAAGCCGGCATGGGACAGATAGCATATCTGCGGGGCGTTCTGGCTCATGGGGCGTGGTCCGGGGATTTTGGGCCTATGAGCACAGAGAACGGTTAAGGAAGGGTAAATTGGGTGGGGATTGTTGCGGG
>DATAZJ010000378.1:0-6316 GCA_036272115.1 Rhodopila sp.
GCCGAGATCGGTGATACCGAGCCCCTCGGCGCCGAGGAAATAGGCGACCGGCGAGTCGGCTGCATCGTCGCTGAGATCGAGGATCGCGATCCCGTCCAGGTCCGCCGTCAGGCGCAGTTCCTCCAGAACCGCGACGATGGACCCATCGTAGTCACCTCTGAACGGCACGTTCGTCACTCCAAGCCAACGGATGGCCGGAGCTTAGACATTTTCGCCATGCGGTGGATAGCAATTGGTCATGGGCCGGCCGATATCCGGTGAACGTGACGGGACGCGGGTACCTCATTACGATCACGATCAACGATGCGGGGGGGAAAGCGGATGCGCGCTGTGTGGTATGAGCAGCAGGGGCCGGCGGGCGAGGTGCTGGTGAGCGGAGAATTGCCGACGCCGGAGCCGGGTACCGGCCCAATGCGAGTGCGGCTGGAGGCGTCGGGGGTGAATCCG
This sequence comes from Rhodopila sp., assembly GCA_036272115.1. Classification (GTDB taxonomy): domain Bacteria; phylum Pseudomonadota; class Alphaproteobacteria; order Acetobacterales; family Acetobacteraceae; genus Rhodopila. The sequence goes on from DATAZJ010000378.1 coordinate 448, forward strand.
TCGGACACCTATCGGCGGCGCGGGGCGGTGCCGGCGGAGTATCCTCGGGTGATCCCGAACAGCGATGGCGCCGGGGTGGTGGACAAGGTCGGCGACCTGGTGTCGCCTCAGTGGGTAGGTCAGCGGGTTTGGCTGTACAATGGCCAGCGCAACGGGCGGTGGATGGGGACGGCGGCGGAATATATTGCGCTGGATGCCGACCTGGTGACCGCGTTGCCCGATCATGTGTCGTTCGCCGAGGGGGCCACGCTGGGGATTCCGGGCATGACGGCGCATGGTTGCGTGTTCGCGGCCGGGCCGGTGCAGGGGAAACGGCTGCTGGTGACCGGTGGGGCAGGTGCGGTGGGGCACTATGCGGTGCAACTCGCGGCGTGGGCCGGGGCGAAGGTGATCGCCACGGTCAGTTCGGACGACAAGGGCCGGCGCGCGATGGCGGGTGGCGCGGCGCATGTGGTGAATTACCGGACCGAGGACGTGGCCGCCCGGGTGGCGGCGATCACCGGCGGGGTCGGGGTCGATCACGTGGTGGATGTCGATCTGGGCGGGAATTTGGCGGCGGTGCTGGGATCGGTGCGGGAGAATGGCAGCATCGCCTATTATGCCAGCAACGGCGCGCTGGAGCCGGCGGTGAATTTGCGGGCGCTGATGGGGAAGAACCTGACGGTGCGGGGGTTCGTGCTGCCGACAAGTCCGCATGCCGCGCGCAAGCGGGCGCAGTCGGACATCGCCGCGTTTGTGCGGACACCGGGACGCATGCTGTCGGTGGCTGGGACGTTCCCGCTGTATGAGACGGCGGCGGCGCATCTGTCGGTGGAGGCCGGCGGCAAGGTCGGCACGGTGGTGGTGGCCTGCGCGCGATAGGTGTCCGACGGGAAATAACCGCTCCCCGGGGAAGCACGGCTGCCTGATACCAATCGCCCTTGATGTTGACCCATCGGCACCGCAATGCAACCGTCATGGCGAGCGCAGGCTCGCCATCCATGCCTTTGTTTCCGCTCGTAAAAGGCGTGGATACCGGCATGCGCCGGTATGACGGACGGGGTCAACCGAAGAGTCTGCATCAACGCCGGCTGGTATGATACCGTCGTGGCGAAATACCGTTGTGGCAAAGAGGGCCCCGCCCTTCCCGCCTTTTTCAAAACCGGCATTGGAAGGCGTGGATGGCGTCCCCGCGCCCGCCATGACGGGGGGCGCCAATACCCTGGGCTTGGCGATGCGATTATTCCGCATCGCACCCTGAACGCCGTCAGCGCGCTGTCGGCACCGACGATCGCGGCGGCGCGTTGGGGCCGACCGAGCTGCCTCGGACGATGCCGAGGGCGGTACCGACCATGCCGCCGATGTTGCCGAGATCGGCGGGGATGATCATCGTCGTGCCGGTCTTGGCGAGATTGCCCCACTGATCGATGAAGCTTTTGGCGACCTGCATCTGCAGGGCCTCGATGCCGCCCTGGACGACCGCGGCGGTGGCGATGGCGCGGATGGCGTCGGCGGTGGCCTCGGCGACCAGGGCGATGGCCTTGGCTTCGCCCTCGGCGCGCAGGATCTCGGCCTGGCGGCGGCCGTTGGCGAGATTGATCTCCTGCTGCTGCTGGCCCTCGGAGGTGTTGATCTGCTGCTGGCGCTGGCCTTCGGACTTGAAGATCATGGCGCGCTTTTCGCGCTCCGCGGTGATCTGGAGTTCCATGGCGCGGAGGATTTCCTGCGGTGGGGTCACGTCCTTGATCTCGTAGCGGAGGACCTTGATACCCCAGTTGGTGGCGGCTTCCTCCACGGCGGCGGCGACGGCGGCGTTCAGCATCTGGCGTGAGGACAGCGCCTGGTCGAGGTGCAGCTTGCCGATCTCCGACCGCATGCTGGTCTGCGCGAGCTGCATCGCGGCGACCATCGGGTTGCTCGAGCCGTAGGCGGCCTTCACCGCGTCGGTGATCTGCAGATAGAGGAAGCCATCGACGGTAAGCGTGGTGTTGTCGAGCGAGATGCAGACCTGGGGCGGCACCTCGAAGGGCACTTCGCGCAGGTCGAAGCGGTAGGCGACGCGGTCCATGAACGGCACCAGGATGTTCAGGCCTGGCGAGAGGTCGCGATGGAAGCGGCCGAGGCGCTCGACGATCCAGGATTGTTGCTGCGGCACGATGCGCATGGCGGCGCGCAGGATGGCGATGCCGAACAGCAGGAGGAGGATCAGGGGGATGAGCGGCGTCAGAGACTCGGTTGGCATGATGGTTCCTTAAATGTCACGTCTGACCTGCGCGTGTCCGGCGAGATGGAGGAGTTTGTCGGTCTTGCGCACGATGATGGCAGTGTCGCCCGGGGCGAGGACGGAGCCGTCGTCGGTGACCGCGTCCCAGTTCGCGCCTCGGTAGCTGACGGTCAGGCGATTGCCTTGCGGGGCGGTGCCGGTGACGGAGACGATCTGGCCGAGGTCGAAGTCGGCCAGCGGTCTGGTGGAACGGCGGGTCCGGCGGGCCAGGGTCACCGCGACGGTCAGGGAGGCGCACAGGAGGAGGAAGACGAAGATCAGCCAGTCGCCGCGCAGCCAGAAGCCGATCAGAGTGGTGAGGAGAGCGGCGGCGGCGATGGCGGCGAGATAGAAGGTGCCGGTGTTCAGCTCGACCAGGGCCGCGACGACGGCGAGGATGAGGAAAGCCCATTGCATCGGCGGATTCCTTGGCTGGCGTTTCCCGTTGGCCGCGTTTTCAGGGGAGTTACGCTGTTGACCGGATAGCCGCAATGAGCGGTTCCTGGTTTTGCGGCGGTATCAACATCGCAGCGCTTATTTATGCACGGAGCCTAACCGCCGTAGGTGGCGAGGGGACGGCCGCTGTTGTCCAGTTCGACCCCCTGCCCTGTCACCTTGATGCGGATGACCGAGTCCGAACGCAGGCGGAGTTTGGCCAGGTCGATGGCGAAGCCGTGGTGGCCGGTGCCGAAGCCGGCGTCCAGCAGGTCCTGGCGGAACAGGTCCGCGGCGAAGGTCAGGACCGGTTGGTTGTCGACGTACAGGTCGAGGGCCACCGGTTCGGCCACGGCGGTGAGGCAGCACCAGCCGTGCAGATGTCCGTTGGACATGCCGTCGATCACGCCGCCGTAGTGGCGGCGGACCTGGGCGATGTAGTCCTGGCGGTTCGGCTCGATGAGGCGGACCAACCGGTCTCGCAGTGCGTCGCTGCGCGGCAGGTCGCAGAACCGCAGGATCGCGTCGATGAAATCGGCGGGGAAGACCAGCGATTTCTCGTAGCTGAGCAGCAATGACGGGCATTGGGCCTGTTCGAGGAAGGCGACCATCGCGGCCTGTTCGTCTATCGCGATGCGCAGGGCGCGCATCGAATCCTGGTATTCGGAGATCGTCTTGCGGACGGCGATGGAGACGGGATCCCGGAACGGGGCGATGATGTGCGGGTCGCTGAACCTGTCGAGGTCGGCGGGCTCCAGCGGCTTGGCCAGCATGGGAAACTTGAAGCCCCAGGTGCCGTAGGCGGCGTCTCGTTCGCGGATCAGTTGGGTCAGGGCGGGGAAATCGCGGGCGATCAGCATTTTGGCGATGGCTTCGTCCTCATGCACCAGGTCGTTGATCTGGGTGCCCATGAAGATGCCGACCTGGCGCAGGACGGAGGCGACCAGGCTGGTGCCGGAGCGGTGGAGACCGGTGACGATGAAGGTCCGGCCGCCTCGGGCGCGGGATTTCGTGGCGGCAGGCCTGGTGGCGGGGCGGTTGGTGATGAAGCCCCTGTTCACCATGTCGCCAGCCGGCTGTCCGGATTCGCTCATTGCTTGCCCCGCCTCGCTCGACCATCCATGTTGCGCGCTTTGTGTGATTCGCCCCTGGTGGTTCGTCATCGGGCGGTCAGGCTGTCGCTCTCGGAAGGATAGAACAATGGCGCATTCTCGGCTCGCACTTATCGTCGGTGCCAATCGCGGGATTGGATTGGGGGTGACGAAGGTGTTCCTGGCGCATGGCTGGGACGTGATCGCGACCGCTCGGGAGCCGGACAAGGCGGCGGCGCTGCAAGCGTTGGCGGCGGCGCATCCGGGGCGGGTGTCGATCCCTCGGCTGGATATCGGCGATGCGGCGGCGGTGGATGGGTTTGCCGGCACGCTGGGCGGCAAGGTGCTGGACGCGGTGCTGGTCAACGCCGGTGTGTCGGGACCGGAGCACCGGAGTGCCAGCGCGGCGACGGTGGAGGAAACCGGCGCGCTGATGTTTGTGAATGCGATCGCGCCGGTGCGTCTGGCCAGGTCGCTGGCGGGGCATGTGCGGCCGGATTCGGGGGTGGTGGCGTTTACCTCCTCGGTGATGGGCAGCGTGGCGGTGAACCCGGGCGGCCATGAGCTTTATCGGGCCAGCAAGGCGGCGCTGAACTCGCTGACGCGCGGGTTGTGGGGGGAGTTGAGCGGGCGGAAGCTGACGATGGTGTCGGTGCATCCGGGCTGGGTGCGGACCGATATGGGTGGTTCAGCGGCGGCGGTTTCGGTGGAGGACAGTTCCGAAGGCGTGGTGGCGGTGATCGAGGCGCAGAGCGGTGCGCACCAGCACCGCTTCCTGGCCTATACGGGTGAGGAGTTGCCTTGGTAGGGGTTTAGACCGGCTCGAACTTGAAGCCGTCGTCCCAGCGTTTGATGCGGCCGGACGACGGCGATGGGAAGTGGGCGGTGCAGACCAGGGTCGAGGTGTCGCAGAGGTCCCCGAACAGCGCGCGGCGCGATCGGCCGGCGGTGGGTGAGTCGTGGTCCACGCGCATGCCCATCTCCGGGTAGCGGGCCTGCAGGGGCGAGTGGATCATGTCGCCGGTGATGACCGCGTCGGCGCCGGGCTGACCGAGGCGGACGGAATAGTGGTCGATGGTGTGGCCGGGGGTGGGGATCAGTTTTATCGTGTCGCTGAACTGGTGGCTGCTGGTGACCACTTCCTCACGCCGGGCGGCGATGATGGGGAGGACGGAGTCGGTGATCCAGGGGGCGGCTGAGGGGTCGTGCTTTTCCGCCTCGGTCCAGTGGGCGAGTTCCTTGTCGGCGAAGATGTACTTGGCTTTCGGGAAGGTTGGGACCCAGCGGCCGTTTTCCAGTTTCGTGTTCCAGCCGACGTGATCGACGTGGAGGTGGGTACACATCACGTAGTCGATCTGATCGACGGAGACGCCGGTGCCGGCGAGGTTTTTCTCGAAGCGGTCGGTGTCCATCATGTTCCAGAACGGGCGCGTCGGGCGGGGCTTGTGGTTGCCGACGCAACTATCGATCAGGATGTTGTGGTGTTTGGTGCGAATGAGGTACGACTGGATGCACAGCACCAGTTGGCCGTTCTGCCGGTCGAGGTAGCCGCCGTCGGTCATCCAGCCCTTGTTTGCCGCCAGAATGTCCGGCGTCAGGGTGGGGAAGAAGGTGAGCGGGTCGAAGAACGGGGCTTCCTGTTCCACCACGCGGTGGATGGTGATGTCGCCGACGTTGAATGTTGTGGTGGCCATTGTGCGTGTCCCCCGAACGGTTAATCGCGTTTGTAGCGGTAGTGGAACCGGTCGCCGTCGGTCGTTACCAATCCGGCGGTTGGCGATGGGAAATGGATCGGCAGCAGCAGTGTGTCGGTGTCGGTGACCGATGAGAGGAAGCGCCGGCGTGATGTTGCCGCCTGTTTGGGGTCCCAGTCGACGCCTGGGGACCAGTCGAGTTCCCGGCACTGGATGGCGTGGTGCATCATGTCGCCGGTGACCACCGCGCGCTGGCCCTTGGAGAAGATGTTGACGCAGCAATGGCAGGGCGAGTGGCCGGGGGTCGGCGTCAGGGTGATGGTGTCGTCCAGGGCATAGTCGTCGTCCACCAGCAGGGCCTGGCCGGCCTCGACGATCGGCAGGCAGTTGTCGCGGAAGACGGTGCC
>DATAZJ010000379.1:0-8656 GCA_036272115.1 Rhodopila sp.
GCAACTCGACCAGCCGGCCGGCGGCATCCAGATGCGCATCGCCGCTGGTACCCTGGTGGAGTCCGCCGCCGCCGCCGGGCGTGTCGCCACGCTGCTGACCCACCTGGAAACGCCCGACGCCAAGCCGCACCGCCGCGAGCACCTGCGCGCGGTGCGCCAGCGGCTGAACGCCGGCTGCAAGGCGCGGTTCGTCTCCGCCCTGGAGAACGAACTTCTGGCTCCCTTGCACCACGCCGCCACGACAGCCGATCCCGCGCACATCGCCGCCCTGGAAGCGGCGGCCCGCGGATTGCGCCTGCTGGAGAGCGAGGCCAGGGCGGTCGGCGGCGGGTCCACCTACGATCTGCTGCTGGGCAAGGCGGCCGAGGCGATCAGGGCCGACACCATGCGCGACCGCCTGGCCCCGGCGGACCGGCTCCGCCTGGTCGAGATCCTCAGCGGCTCCGACGCGGCCCTCGCGATGTTCGATCAATCGGCCTGAACCGCCGCCTGTTTCGCAGATACCTCGCGATGACGAACCACGACGTACCCCTGTTTGCGCGCGCCGGAACGCCGGAATAAGCGCGTCGACGAAGCCACCCCCCCAACCCTCGTCATGGTGCCCGCAGGGCCATCACGCACGCATGACGGTAAAGTGCCCAAGTGCCGCCCAAAGACGATGAGCAGAAATAACCGCTTCGAGGGAAGGCATGGTCGCCGCCCCCCTCCGCGATGGGCCGCTATCCCACGCCACCGCGACCAAAACCCACATTCGGGCAATCGCGCACGCAACGACACGCCCCCTCCAACCCAGGGCTATTGCATATGGCCTTTCGTGAATTGACCGAGGCGGCTGGCGAGGAACTCATCATTCCGCCTGGCTCGCTTGAGCTTTCGCTTCATCGAGCCCTTTGAACCCTCCAACTTAGCGAGGTTGAGGGCCAGCCGACGTAGAAGAGCAATATTTTCTGGCCCATGATCCTTCCAGTTGCGCTTGCGGTCCTCGTTCATTGTCACGTCCAGAACCCAGTGCAGTCCATTCTCGATACCCCATTGCGCCCGTACCGCCTCGGTAAATCGTGTCGCCGAAAGCGGTGTGCTCAGCAAGTAATACGCCGTATCCGTCGTGATCTTGCCCTGGGTCTCGCGCGTGCGGACGATCTTGCCGATCGCCTCCAGACCCGGCCAGGCATGCTGGTCCTGTGCCCAGCGAATATCCGTGCATACCGTGCCGGTGCGGGTCTCGATGCGGCCATGATCGGCATCGACCGTCGTATGCATGGCCTCGCCCGGCCGGTCCGGGTCTTGCAGAAACAGCTGGACGTCATCGTGCAAGCTGCCCTGATTGCCTTTCAGAGCGATCACATAATCGCCTCCCTGCTCGACGATCTGGGCGCAGATCGCGCGTTGGCAGCTCATCGCATCTGCCGTCACGATGCAGCCCTTCAACGACAGCATTGCCAGAAGCTTGGGCACTGCCGTGATCTCGTTGGATTTGGCATCGGTGGCAATCTGACCAAGCAGCAACCGCTGATCGACGGCCCAGGCGTGGACCATGTGCAGCGGTGACTGGCCGGAGGCGCGATCGAACGACCCCCGAAGGGTCTTGCCATCGACCGCGATCACGCCATCGAGGCCCTGCGCGAAGCGCTCCATGAAGCGCACGAAGCAGGCCTGAAATGGTTTGGGGTCGAGTTGGCGAAACACCCGACCGCCACTGCCAAGTGCCCGGTCGATCCGGTCGCCTTTGGTGACCACGCTTTGGCGACTACGCTGGCCTTCCTCGCCAAACTGGACGACGATCGGAAAATCGCGATACGGTAACAGTCGGATCGGCCGCCGCTCCGGCAACGCGACGGGCGTCCTCATCATTCCCGGGAAGCAGCGAATATGAACGACCTGACCGAAGCAAGAGGCCTTCAGGATTATCCGCTCGCCCGCCGGGGGGTGCTGATGACCGGGCTGATCAGCGGCTTCACCCTGGCGACGCAGCGGGTGGAGGCGCAGGCGATCCACACCGAGTCGACCGGGCTGGACGCCGGTGAGACACAGATCCCGACCACCAACGGCAATCTGCCGGCGTATTATGCGAAGCCTGCCCATAAGGGCCGGTTCCCGGTGATCCTGGTGAACGAGGAGATTTTCGGCGTCCACGAATACATCAAGGACGTCTGCCGGCGGTGGGCGAAGCTGGGCTACCTGGCGGTGGCGACCGAGTATTATGCGCGGATCGGGGATCTGTCGAAGATGACCGATGTGAAGCAGATCATCGCCGACGTGATCTCCAAGGCGCCTGATGCGCAATACATGTCGGATCTGGATTCCACCGCGGCCTGGGCGGAGCACAATGGCGGCGATGCCAAGCGTGTCGGTGTCATGGGGTTTTGCCGTGGCGGGCGGCAGACATGGCTGTATGCGGCGCACTCGCCGCACCTGAAGGCGGCCGTCGCGTTCTACGGGCCGCTGCTTGGCACGCCGACGGCAATCCAGCCGCACACGGCGCTGGATGTGGCGGGTGAGATCAAGTGCCCACTGCTGGGGCTTTATGGCGGGAAGGACCCGAGCATCCCGGTCGAGTCGGTGCGGCAGGCGGAAGCCAAGGCCAAGGCGGCGCACAAGATCGTCGACATCGTCATCTACCCCGACGCGGGGCACGGTTTCCATGCGGATTACCGGCCGAGTTACGTGCAGGCCGACGCGGAGGACGGTTGGAAGCGGGCGGAGGCCTGGTTCCATCGCTTCGGGGTGCGGCCGGTCTGATCGTCGTCTCATGACCCAGACCGCTCCGCTGCTGGCGCACGCCACCCGTGACCTCGCTCGGTTTGCCGCCGGGCTGCGGTTCGAGGACATTCCAGCGGCGGTTGTCGAGCATGCGAAGCTGTGTGTTCTCGATGGGCTGGGGGTGGCGCTGTTTGGGGCCGGGCTGCCGTGGACCGGGCATGTGCGAGCGGTTGCCCTCGCCGAGGGGGCCACGCCGGTGGCGTCGTTCTGGGGAACGCCTGATCGCGGATCGGTGGCGCAGGCGGCGCTGGTGAACGGCACCGCCGGGCATGCGTTCGAGATGGACGACATCCACAAGGAATCGATCGTTCATCCGAACTCGCTGGCTTGCCCGGTGGCGTTCGCTTTCGCCGAGGCGGCGGGCGGCATGGCCGGGCGGGACGTGCTGACCGCCATTGTCGCGGGGTATGAGGTTGGCACGCGGGTCGGCAATGCGGCGACCATGGCGCTGTTTCTACGGGGGTTTCATCCGCAGGGAACGTCGGGTGTGTTTGTGGCGGCGGCGACTGCCGGGCGCATCCTCGGGTTGCCGGCGGAGCAGATGCAGCATGCGCTGGGGATTGCCGGGTCGATGGGTGCGGGGCTGATGGCGGCGCAGGAAGGGGCGATGGTCAAGCGCCTGCATGCCGGCCGAGCGGCTCAATCGGGGGTGCAGGCGGCGCTGCTGGCCCGGCGTGGGTTTACCGGGATTTTGGATGTGCTGGAGGCTGGTTACGGCGGGTTCTTGAGTTCGTTGTCCGGCCGACCCAATGCGAGCCGGTTGACCGCCGGTCTGGGATCGGTGTGGGAGACGGCCGAGGTCGGGTTCAAGCTGTTCCCCAGCGTAACGAGCATCCACACCGCATTGGATGCGCTTGACACGGTGATGGCGGACCAGGGGTTGCGTGCCGAGGACATCGAGCGGATTTCGGTGGGGTGCAGCCACATGACGTTTGTGCATACGGCATGGCCGTACAAGCCGGCGGGAGTGACCGCGGCGCAGATGAACCTGTTCTACGGGCTGGCGGTGATCGCGCTGCACCGAGATGCCTCGGTGCGGCAATATGGCGAGGAGCGGCTGGCCGATCCGGCGATCCTGGCGTTTATCCAGCGGATATCGGCGTTTGAGGATGACGGGCTGGAGGCGATGGGTGCGCCGTTCCGGCATGCCGCTCGGGTGGAGGTGACCACGCGCGATGGCCGTGTATTCCGGCATGAACGCCTGGGCCGGCGCGGCAGCCCGGACGATCCGGTGGGGCCGGCGGCGATCGTGCGGAAATTCGATGATTGCGTGCGCGGGGTGCTGTCTGACGATGATGCGGCGGCGTTGCGCGGGCTGGTGATGCGGCTGGATACGCTGGATGATACGGGGGACGTGTCGGCGCTGCTGCGGTCGGGACGGTAGAGAGATTGGTCGGAGCGGCGGGATTCGAACCCACGACGTACCGGCAGCGCGGTCGTCTCGGAGCCTCCTTCGTCGGCCCCCAGCATTTTTTCTCGCATTCATCGGGCGGCAGTTCCATATTTTCGCCATGTCGATCGTCACTGCCGTTCCGCTTCCCGCTCAACCGCTCACCGGCGAGATGCCCGACGCGATCGAACACGTCGAGCGCGACGACGCGCGCGTGGTGCTGACCCGTGATGGGGAGCCGGTGGCCGCCATTGTGCCGCTGCACGATCTGCGAGCTCTCGAAGAACTGGACGAAGCCGAGGATGCCTATCTGTCCCGCGTGGCGGCAGAAGCGGTTGCCCAATGGGAAGCCGAGGGTAGGCCGCCGGGCATCAGCCATGCAGACCTTGCCCGCGAGCTTGGCATCGACCTGACCATCGCGCCGTGACGTGGCGGATCGAGTTTCGTCCATCGGCACGGGCGGAACTGCTGAAACTGGACCGCCCAGTTCAGGAGCGCGTGTTGCGAAGCCTGCATCGGCTTGCCGCCGATCCGCGTGACGCGGCCAGCGTCAAGGCGATGAAGGGCCGCGACGAATACCGGCTTCGTGTCGGGGACTGGCGGGTGGTCTACACGTTGCACGACGATGTGCTGATGGTTCTGGTGGTGCGGATCGCTCATCGGCGGGAGGTGTACCGCTGATATCCCGCTGTCAGCGATGGAGGACAATTTCTGCGTCCATGGGCAGAATCGGCCCTGGCCTCGCTGATTCGCTAAGGTACTGAAAGATTGGTCGGAGCGGCGGGATTCGAACCCACGACCCCCAGTCCCCCAGACTGATGCGCTACCAGGCTGCGCTACGCTCCGACCGTTGGGACGGCTCGTTTACCAGCCTCGCCTGGGTACCGCAATGCGCTTCCTGCTGTCGGGCTGGCGTTTCGCCGGGATCGGCCCAACATGCGGTGTTATGATCGCGTTCGCCGACCTGCTGGAACGTCTTGTCTTCACGCCGTCGCGCAATGCCAAGATCGCGTTGCTGCGGCGGTATTTCGCCACGCAAACCGATCCGGACCGTGGCGTCGGGCTGGCGGCGATTACCGGTGCGCTGTCGTTTACCGCCGCGAAGCCGGGTCTGATCCGGGAACTGGCGGCGACTCGCGCCGATCCGGTTTTGTTCGATCTGTCATACGATTATGTCGGTGATCTGGCCGAGACGGTGGCGCTGATCTGGCCGGTTAATCCGGTTTCGACGGACCTGCCTGGGCTGGCGGAAATCGTGGAGACCCTGGAAGTCACCAGCAAACCGGCGTTGCCGGGGCTGGTGGCGGGGTGGCTCGATCGGGCGGATGCCTCGACGCGGCTGGCGCTGCTGAAGCTGATCACCGGCGGGTTGCGGGTGGGCGCCTCGGCGCGGCTGGCGAAGATTGCCTTGGCGGAGATTGGCGGGGTCAGCGCCGACGATGTGGAGGAGGTCTGGCACGGGCTTGAGCCGCCGTACCGGCCGCTGTTCGCATGGCTGGAGGGCAGGGGGCCCAAGCCGGACCCGGCGGATGCGCCCGTCTTCCGCCCACCCATGCTGGCGCATCCGCTGGAGGCGTCCGACATCGCGGCCCTTGACCCCCCGAACTGGCGTGCCGAGTGGAAATGGGACGGGATCAGGGTGCAACTGGTCGCCACGGCCGGTGGGCGGCGGCTGTTTTCCCGCGGCGCCGACGATATCTCCGGCGCGTTTCCCGAGATCGTGGAGGCGATGGGCTTCCAGGGTGTCCTGGATGGGGAATTGCTGGTGATCCGGGACGGCGTGGTGGCGCCGTTCGCCGATTTGCAGCAGCGGCTGAACCGCAAGAGCGTGACCGCGAAGATCATGGCGCAGTACCCGGTCGGCGTGCGGCTGTATGATCTGTTGTTCGACGGGATCGAGGATTTGCGGGGGTTGCCGTTCGATCAGCGGCGCGCGCGGCTTGAGACTTGGGTCGCGCGGGAGCGGCCGGCGGCGATGGATTTGTCGCCGCTGATCCGATTTTCCTCGATCCAGGAACTGATGGTGTTGCGCGACGGGGCGCGGGCGGCCTCGATCGAGGGGCTAATGCTGAAGCGGGGCGACAGCCCCTATCTGCCGGGCCGGGTGAAAGGCCAATGGTGGAAGTGGAAGCGTGATCCGCTCACGGTCGATGCCGTGCTGATGTATGCGCAGCGCGGCCATGGGAAGCGCAGCAGTTTCTATTCCGATTACACGTTCGGGGTGTGGCGGGATGACGAGCTGGTGCCTGTGGGCAAGGCGTATTTCGGCTTTACCGACCAGGAACTGACGTTTTTGGACCGATGGATCCGTAATCATACCACCGCTCGGTTTGGTCCGGTTCGCGAGGTGGAGAAGTCGATGGTGCTGGAAGTCGCTTTCGATGCGGTCCAATTGTCCAATCGCCACAAATCCGGGGTGGCGATGCGGTTTCCCAGATTGGCCCGCATCCGCACCGACAAGCCGGCGGTGGAGGCTGATCGGCTGGAGACGCTGATGGCACTGGTGGAAGACCGGGCGGCGGCTGATTGACCGGGGCGGCGGGTGATTGACCAAGGCGGCGGGGCGTGCTGCGTTCGCGGTCAAACGAAATGACGGATATCATGTCCCTGACGATCAATGCGACCAAGCAACGCTTGAAATCCGGAAAAATGGCACTGGGGTTCGGTGTGCATCACCTGCGTACCGCGGCCACGCCGGTGCTGGCTGCTGCCACCGGGCATGACTGGATGTTCATCGACACCGAACATGGTGCATTTTCTGTCCAGGAAACCACGCAGCTTTGCATCGCCGCGTTGCCGACCGGCGTAACCCCGATTGTCCGGGTCTGTGCCGGGGCGCTGGATGAGGCGACCCGGGCGCTGGACAATGGCGCGCTGGGGATCGTCGTGCCGCATGTCGATACCGCGGCCGACGCGAAGCGGATCGCCGATGCGTTCCACTACCCGCCGATGGGGCACCGAAGCTGGGGTGGCCCGCCGGCGATCTACGGATTCCGAGCGCCGAGTAACGCTGAGGCACAGGCGGCGATCAACGGGGAAATTTTGACCGTGGTGATGCTGGAAAGCCCGGAGGCGGTGGGCAACGCCGACGCCATTGCGGCGGTTCCGGGTGTGGATGTGCTGTTTATCGGGACCTCCGACCTGACGGCGGAGCTGGGGATTTCCGGGCAGATGGGGCACCCCAAGGTTGTGGAAGCGTATCAGTCGGTTGGCGAGGCTTGTCGTCGCCATGGCAAGGTGCTGGGCATGGGCGGCGTGTATGACGAGGAGCACGCCAGCCGTTACGTTTCGATGGGCGCTCGGTTTTTGCTCACGGGGTCGGATCATAGCTACATCATGAGCGGTGCGGCGCAGCGATCCGCGTTCTTCAATGGGCTGGCGAACGCGCCGGGCTGACGCGTCCGCCGTTTGCCAGGATTCTTGAGCGAGCAACTTTGTTTTCAGTGGTCTGCTGGTCCCAGAAGCCCGGCGCAAGATGCGACGAACTTCTGGGGCAGGACACTAGCCGCGAACGACGTTGCCGCTGCGGGGCGGAATCCCTGTCTGTTCGTAACAAACCCGAGCGAGTTCGGCGACACCGGATTTGATTGTCTCTTTGCTGGGCATGGCGAAGCACAGGCGGAGACAGTTACTTGAGTTGTCGGCGCTGACTGCCCATTCCGGGCCCGGATTGAATACGATGCCGGCTTCGGCCGCGGGCTTCACCAGCTTGCGGACATCGACGCTGTCCGGCAGTTTGATCCATAGGAAGATGCCGCCTTTCGGGGCCCAGCATTCCGCTGACGAACCGAATTCGCGGGCGACGGCCTCGGTCATGGCATCCAGCTTGCCGCGCAGCACACCGTTCAGGTGGCCCATGTGGCGATCGTAGTTTTTCGAGAAATATTCGGCGACGACCATCTGGTCCAGGGCGCCGGTGCCGCTGTCGCCCTTCAGCGGCAACAGCCGGCTCATGATATCCCAGCCGGCGATGATGTAGCCAAGCCGCAGCGCCGGGGCGAGCGATTTCGAGAACGAACCGAGATGGATGACGCAGCCGGGATCAAGCGCATATAGCGCGGGCGGTGCCTCGATGCCTTCCCACAGCAGGTCGGCGTAACATTCATCCTCAAAGATCGCGACGTTGTATTCGCGGGCCAGCTTGATCAGGGCGAGCCGGCGATCCAGGGGTAGGATGCTGGCGGTCGGGTTCTGGATGGTGGGGATCGTGTAGATGAACTTGGGCGTGATGCCCTTCGCCTTCAGGTCGGCCAGTTGCTGGGCAAGTGCCTCGATCACGATGCCGTCCGCGTCCAGCTTCATGCCGGCCAGCTTGGCGCCGATCTTGCGGAACCGGTTCATCGCGCCCTGGTAACAGAATTCTTCACATAGCACGGTGTCGCCGGGATTGACCAGCAGCTTGCTGATCATGTCGATGCCCTGGCCCGAGCCGGTGACGATCATCACATCGTCGATCGGCACATCCATGCCGCGGACCCGCTTGCAGCGGTCGGCGACGAACTGGCG
>DATAZJ010000380.1:0-4952 GCA_036272115.1 Rhodopila sp.
GCGCGCTCCTCCTTGCTTTGCAACCGCTCGCCGTCCGGCGGGGCGGGCGAGTCCGCCTGCATCCAGGGCTTGATCGAGTTGTATTGCGCGTAGGCCTGGGACAGGTCTGGCACCAGGTCCTTGACCACCGGCATGTGCGGCAGCGGGCTGATCTTGACCGAACCTTTGACGTCCTCGATCGGCTTGAGGCAGGCGAGGGTGTTGCCGCCGTCGATGTTCATCGCGCAGGAGCCGCAAATGCCCTCGCGGCAGGAGCGGCGGAAGGTGAGGGTCGGATCGATCTCATTCTTGATTTTAATCAACGCGTCCAGGACCATGGGGCCGCAGGCGTCGAGATCGATCTCGTAGGTGTCGGTGTGGGGATTTTTGCCGTCGTCGGGGCTCCAGCGGTAGATCTTGAAGTCCCGGACGCGCTTGGCCCCGGCCGGTGCCTTGAAGGTCTGGCCCTGGCCGACGCGGCTGTTCAGGGGGAGATTGAAAGCAACCATCGTCTTGTGATCCTAAGGAATGGTCTGGGGTCGGTGTTTGTCATTGCGCGCGGCGTGGTAGGTCCCGGGGCAGTGGGGGACGGGATGGAGACTGCCGCGCCGCTTCGCTCCTTACGATGACCAACAGGGTCGTATCAGTACACCCGCTTTTTGGGCGGGAAGACCGAGACTTCGTTGGTCATCGTCTGCATCTTCACCGGGCGGTAATCGAGTTTCGTGGCACCGTCGTCACCACACCACGCGAGAGTGTGCTTCATCCAGTTCTGGTCGTCGCGGTCGGGATAATCGTCGTGTGCGTGGGCGCCGCGGCTTTCCAGGCGGGCTTCGGCGCCGACCATGGTGGTCATCGCGTTGCCCATCAGGTTGTGCAGTTCCAACGCCTCCATCAGGTCGCTGTTCCATACCAGGCTGCGGTCGGAGACAGACATGTCGCTCATGCCGCTCCAGACCTTTTTCATCTTGTCGACGCCTTCAGTCATGCTCTTGGCGGTGCGGAACACCGCCGCGTGGGCCTGCATGGTGCGCTGCATCGTCAGCCGCAGTTCGGCGACCTTGGTGCCGCCCTTGGCATGACGGGTCCGGTCGAACCGGTCCAGCGTCGCCTCTCCGGCCTTCGCCGGCAGCGCAGCCTGCCGGGCGCCCGGCTTGATCGTCTCCGCCGCGTGATGGGCCGCGGCGCGGCCGAACACCACCAGATCGAGCAGGGAATTCGTCCCCAACCGGTTGGCGCCATGCACCGATACACACGCCGCCTCACCCACCGCCATCAGCCCGGGGACCACCGCATCGGGGTTGTCCTTGGTCGGGCGCAGCACTTCGGTCCGCAGGTTGGTCGGCACGCCGCCCATGTTGTAATGCACCGTCGGCAGGACCGGGATCGGATCCTTCGTCACATCGACGCCGGCAAACACTTTCGCCGTCTCCGAGATCCCGGGCAGACGTTCATGCAGAAGCGCCGCACCCAGATGCTCCAGGTGCAGCATGATGTGGTCCTTCTCCGGACCGCAGCCTCGCCCCTCGTTGATTTCCATGGTCATGGAGCGGGACACGACGTCGCGGCTCGCCAGGTCCTTGGCGGTCGGCGCATAGCGCTCCATGAACCGTTCGCCCTCGGAATTGGTCAGGTAGCCGCCTTCGCCGCGAGCCCCTTCGGTGATCAGGCAGCCCGCGGGGAAAATGCCGGTGGGGTGGAACTGGACGAATTCCATGTCCTGCGCGGGCAAGCCGGCACGCAGCACCATTCCGGTTCCGTCACCCGTGCAGGTATGCGCCGATGTGCATGACAAAAACGCTCGGCCGTAGCCACCGGTTGCCAATACAACCGTCTGGGCACGGAAACGGTGCATGGTGCCGTCGTCCAGGTTCCACGCCATGACGCCGCGGCAGGCGCCCTCCTCATCCATGATCAGGTCGAGGGCGAAATATTCGACGAAAAATTCCGCGTCGTGCTTCAGGCTTTGCTGATACAGCGTGTGCAGGATGGCGTGGCCGGTGCGGTCGGCGGCGGCGCAGGCGCGCATCGCCGGTTCCTTGCCGTACTCCTTCATGTGACCGCCGAATGGACGCTGGTAGATACGCCCGTCTTCGGTGCGGCTGAACGGCACGCCGTAATGTTCCAGTTCGTAGACGGCGGGAATGGCTTCCCGGCACATATACTCGATGGCGTCCTGGTCGCCCAGCCAGTCGGACCCCTTCACGGTGTCGTACATGTGCCAGCGCCAGTCGTCCTCGCCCATGTTGCCGAGCGCGGCGCCGATGCCGCCCTGCGCCGCGACCGTGTGGCTGCGGGTGGGAAAAACCTTGGTGATACAGGCGGTTTTCAAGCCGGCGGCGCCCATGCCGAAAGTGGCGCGCAGTCCGGACCCGCCGGCCCCGACCACAACGACGTCGTAGGTATGATCCACGACGTTGTAGGCGCGGGAGGAAGGCATCGTGATCGCGTTCATCGGGATTTCCTCAGGGCTTAGAGCCCGATTTTCAGCACGGAGACGATACAGATCAGGGCGAGCAGGATGCAGAGCGCCTTCACCACCAGCACCGCGCTCAGCTTGGCGCGTTCGTCATGCACATAGTCTTCGATCACAACCTGCACACCCAGCTGCAGATGATGAAATGTCGCCACGATCAGGGCGAGCATCAAGCCCAAGGTGAGCGGCGATGACAGCCATGCGATAACCGCCTGATGGGTCGCGCCGGCCGTGTGGATCACCGAGAAGATGAACCACAGCGTCAGCGGCACCAGCGCGATGGCGGTCAGGCGTTGCGACCACCAGTGATGCGAGCCTGCCCGAGCCGATCCCAGACCACGCGCTCGGCCCAGCGGCGAGCGAAGCATGTCGATATGCGGTGTTCCAGACATGTCAGCCCCTCACCAAACCACCAGGCCGACGACCCAGACCAGGACCGTGCAGACCACGGTCGCGATCACGACGCCCCAGCCCGAGGTATTGTAGGTCGGCGCGTCGAACCCGACCCCGGAATCCCAGACCAGATGGCGAATGCCACTGAAGAAATGGAAAATCAGCGCCAGCGACCAGCCGAACAAAAGCAGCAGGCCAAGCGCGGAGCCGAGGAACCATTGTGCCTGCTCGAACGCGGTGTCCGAGCTTGCGGCGGCGACCAGCCACCAGGTCAGCAGCAGCGTGCCGACACCGAGGGCACAGCCGGTCACACGATGCAGGATCGACAGCGCCATGCTGATCGGCCAGCGATAGACCTGAAGGTGCGGCGATAGCGGGCGGCGCACCAGTTTGCCTTCAGAGTTCCGCGCGGTCATCAGCGCGTCGCGTACGTCTCTCACGCATCGCTCCCGTTCTGTCGGCGCCCTTGTCGAGCATGACGGCGGCGCCGAACCATCAGGGGTGATTAGCCTTGCGGGATGAAAGGGTCAACGCGGCGGCAGGATGCGGTCGAGCGATTGGCGCGCAAGGGAGACCGCGCGTTCTAGCATGGCCGGCCCCCTTGTGACGCCCTCCAGGGTCAGGATGTGGATATCCTGAAGTCCGATCGTGTTCAGAATGACGGTCAGATACGGTGTCAGGAAGTCGGGTTGGGCGGGGATGCCGGTGGGCGACGGGACGCTGAACCAGCCGCCGGAAGCGATGACGATGTAGACCGGCCGGTCCTTCAATGTGCCCACTTTGCCGGAAGGGGTGCTTTTGAAGGTGCGGTGGATGCGCACGATCTGGTCTATCCACGCCTTCAGAACGGCGGGGACGGTGAAGTTATGCATGGGCGTTGCGATCACCAGCGCGTCGGCGTCTTCCAGTTCACCGATCAGGGTTTCCGACGCGGCGAACACCTCGGGCGGGCTGGCCGGGTCCAGGATGGCGTTGCTGAACGCGACGTCGACGACAGTCGGGGGATTGGCCGCCAGGTCCCGCCGCCGGATCGTGGCGGCGGGGTGATGCTGACGCAGGCGTCCCAGAAGGGTCTCGGCGAAGATCAGGCTGTGCGACGCGGGTCCGCGTGGACTGCATGAAATGTAGAGAATAGTTCTCATTGGTCAGTCCAATTGCTTGCTGAAGCGCAGCGACGACGGCAGCATCCCGTAGCGGAAATAGAACCGTTGCCCCAACAGGTTGTCCAATCCTGTGTCGAGGGTCAGGCGCATGATGCCTTCATTTTGTGCCACCTGGGCGACCGCATCCAGCAGGCGGGCGCCCAGGCCGTTGCGGCGCTCCGATTCCGCGACCACCAGGTCGTCGACATAGCAGAAGCGGCCGCGGATCAGGTTTTCCTGCATGCGGTAGCCGGCGGCGCCGATGACCGCCTGATCACGCCAGGCGGCCAGCAGACGGTAGCCTTGGGCGGCCTGGGTCTGGACGCGGGCGACCAGTTCGGCGGCTCCGGTCAGATTGGGTCGCAGCGCCTGCATCACCGGGAAGCAGGCGGCCACCTCAGTCGGGGTCTCGGCCGGCCGGATGTCGATGGTCATGCTGCCGATGGTCATGCTGCCTGGGCGGTGAGGTGGAAGCCACCGCCGATAACAAGCCGGTTCCACAGGTTGATCAGCCCGATCAGAACCGTGAGGTTGGCGGCTTCGGTTTCGGAGAACAGTTCGTGCAGACGGTCGTGTGCAGCGGTGGACTCATGATCGATCGGCAGCCGGGTGAGGTGTTCGGTCCAGGCCAGGGCGGCGCGTTCGCGGTCGGTGTAGACGGGGGCCTCACGCCAGGCGTTCAGCAGATAAAGGCGCTGCTCGGTTTCGCCGTTCTTGCGGGCGTCCTTGGTGTGCATGTCGAGGCAGAAGGCGCAGCCGTTGATCTGGGAGGCACGCAGCCTGACCAGCTCCGCCAGCGCCTGGTCCAAGCCGCAGCCGCGGATGTAGGTCTCGACCTGCCTGACGGCGCGATAGGCGTCGGGTATGACGTCGGGCAAAGATTTGGTCATGACGGCGAGTCCTTCGTTTGTGGCTCGCCCAGAGGACATCTTTAGTGGCATAGCGTGAAGGGCCAGAAAACG
>DATAZJ010000381.1:0-10637 GCA_036272115.1 Rhodopila sp.
GCCTGCGGTCGGTGCAGGACGACCCCCGCTCCAGATACCCCTTCCGAGCCAGGCTGTTGACGATCGCCATCATGGTCGCTCGGTCGATCTGCAGACGCTGGGCGATGTCGACCTGGGCGATCCCCGGGTTGTCGCCGATCAGCCATAGGACAGAAGTCTGCTTCTGGGTCAGGCCGATCGTGCCGAAAGTTTCGTTGAAATGGCGGTAGACCGCGCCGTGCGCCAGCCTGATGTGAAACCCCAGATTGTCGTCCAGCGCGGACGGCAGGTCAGGCATCGGCGGTGGCCTGCTGCCTGATCAGACGCTCGATCACCAGGCGCGCTCGGGTGCCGCCGCTGTCGATGTTGTAGCTGCGCAAGCGCAGGTCGGGGTTGCGCTCGATCGAGGCCTGCTGGGCCTCCAGGATCGCGATGTCCTCGCGGAACACGCCGCCCTGCTGCGTCTTGAAGCGAGCGGTGAAGCCGGCGTCCTCGATGTCGAAATTGCGTGCCATGCCCCAGAAATAATGGCTGGTACCGGCGCTTTCCGGCGTCAGGGCGTCGATGACGAAGCCGCGCACGCCCTGGTCGTGGTGGGCGATGGTGGCGCCGGCGCCCACCGGGGCGACACCGACATCGATGATCACCGAGGATGGCGGGATGAACTGGCAGATCTGCCAGCGGTCGACCTTTCCCGGCTGCTTCAGCGCGTTGCGCCAGAACGGTGGCGCGTCGATATCAGGCATCCAGCGTGTCACGAACACCTGGTCGCCGGCCGAAGTGGTCTCCATCGGCGTCTCCATCAGCTCCGGCTGGCCGATCGACCCGGCATGGACATGGGTTTCGTGCGTCAGGTCCATCAGATTGTCGATGCCGAGGCGATAGTCGCAGGCGATCCGGTAATACCCGCCGTCGAAGGTCCAGGCGGGATCGGAACACGGCCAGAAATCGGGGATCAGCGCAGGATCGGCATCGCCCGCCGCGCCGATCCAGATCCAGGCGAAGCGGTGGCGCTCGACCACCGGATAGGTCTGCACGCAGGCGGTGCGGGCGATCGGATCGTGCTTCAGCGGCATCTCGATACCCTGGCCCTCGCTGTCGATCAGCAGGCCATGGTACCGGCAGCGGATATTGTCGCCCTCCTTGATGCCCATCGACAGCGGCAGCATGCGGTGCGGGCAGGCATCGCGCATGGCGACGATCGAGCGGTCAAAGCGGCGGTAGAGCATGACAGGCTGGCCGCAGATCGTGCGCGCCAGCGGCTCGCGGTCGATCTCGAAGTCCCAGCCGGCGACATACCAGTGATTGATGGGCCAGTTTGCCGTCACGGTCGCCTCCTGTTTTTGTCTCGGACAATTTTGTATGTAACACATACGAATGGCGCGAGCAATGCGGTCGCTTGCTCGTTACATCACGGGTACGGTAACTCCGGTCCATGGCGGACCCCGGCGTGACCCGTTCTGAACCCGAGGCGGCCTGGCGGGCCGTTCTTGCGCGCGATCCGTTCGATACGGTGGCGCTGCATGGGCTGGCGCGCGTGCTGCTGCGGCGCAAGCGGATCGCGCAGGCTATCGCCCTGCTGTCGGCCGCGGCGGCGGACAGCGACGATCCGCTGATCCTGACCGATCTGGGTGAGGCCCTGGCCGCGGCCCGGTTGAACCAGGAGGCAGAACCGTATTTTCGCCGCGTGCTGGAGGCGGAGCCGGAGCACCCTCCGGCGCTGGCAGGCCTGGGAAAGTGCCTGCTCGCCCAGGGCCAGCAGGCGGCGGCGCTGGCGCTGCTGCGGCGTGTCCCGGCGGAGCCCGGTGCGAAGGCGATGCTGGCCGGTGCGCTGATCGCCCAGGGCAACGCGGCCTATGCCGGCGGCGACGTGGCGCAGGCGGAGGAATGCTATCGGGAAGCCATCGGCTACGGCCTCGACCTGGTGGCCGCCTACAACAACCTGGGCAACGCGCTGACCGCGCAGCTTCGCCTGGACGAGGCGATGGAGGCCTACCGCACCGCGCTGTCCATCGATCCCGGCGCCGACAATGCCGGCTTCGCCTACAGCCTGTGCCTGTTGCTGGCGGGGGAGGAAGCGGAAGGCCGGCGCCGTTTCGAGCATCGCCGGCGTGCCGACCCGGGGCGTCGCGACCATGAGCGTCGGCCGGATTTGCCGCAATGGCAGCCCGGTGTGGATCTGGCGCGGCGGCGCGTGCTGCTGACCGCCGAACAGGGCAGCGGCGATCTGATCCAGCACGCGCGTTTTGCCCCGATCCTGGCGCAAACCGCCTCGGCCGTTGTGCTGGAGATGCCCTGGCCGCTGCAGCCGCTGTTCCGCAGCATGCCGGGGATCGAGCGGGTCATCGGCTTGGACGACGCCGCCCATGGCTGCGATATCGCCTGTCCGTTGCTGAGCCTGCCTCTGCTGTTCGGGTCGGATGGCGGGATGCAGCCGCCCTATATCGCCCCGCCGATCGACCGGACGGCGCGCTGGCAGTCGTGGCTCGACCGGTCGCCGCCGGGTCGGCGGATCGGTCTGGTGTGCCACGGCGATCAGCGCCATCCGCACGACCGGGACCGCTCGATCGCCCTGGCAGCCTTCGCACCGCTGCTGGCCCTGCCGGATACCGCATTCGTCCTGGTGCAGACCGAAATCCGTGACCCCGATCGCGCGGCGTTCGAGGCGGCTGACAATCTGCGCTGTCCGGGCGCGGGACTGACCGACTACGGCGACACCGCCGCCTTGCTGTCGAGGCTGGACCTGCTGGTGTCGGTCGATACGTCGGTGGCGCATCTGGCTGGCGCGATGGGGCTGACGGTGTGGACGCTGCTGCCGCACGTCCCGGATTACCGCTGGGGCCTGGGCTCCGACGGCAGTGCCTGGTATCCGTCCATGCGCTTGTTCCGGCAGGAAGATGCCGGCGACTGGCGGACGGTGATCGATCGGGTGCGAATGGCGCTGGCGAGCATGTGATCTGTCGCCGGCAGCCCGAGCCATTGCCAACACCGTGTTCAACAACCGCTTTTCAGCACCGGGCCAGGCTGGCGCATCGTCATCGCCGCCCCACATCAAGGCGGCACCGTTAGGACCGCCCGTGACCCAGGCTTGGTTGAACCGCATTGGCACGGCTGTCCCGCCGTATGACATGCACGCGGCATTCGTTGAATTTGGTCGTGATACCCTCATCGATCCGCACCGGCGAGCGCTGTTCGACCGCATGGCGTCGCTCGCCGACATCGAGCATCGGTATGCGATCTTCGAGCCGGGGCCGAAGCCGCGCGACACCATCCTCGATGCCGGCGGATTCTATCGGCGCGGCGCGTTTCCCTCCACCGCGGCGCGGATGGCGCTGTATGAGCCGCATGCGCTGGATCTGGCCATGCGGGCGGTGCGGGCGCTGGACGCCGACGGCATCACTCATCTGATCGTCGCCAGTTGCACCGGGTTCAGCGCGCCGGGGCTGGATTTCCAGATTATGCGCGCGGCCGGCCTGCCGGACAGCACCCAGCGCACCATCGTCGGTTTCATGGGCTGTTTCGCGGCGGTCAATGCGCTGAAGCTGGCCGATCAGATCGTCAGGGCCGATCGGCAATCGCGGGTGCTGGTGGTCAATCTGGAGCTGTGCAGCCTGCATTTGCAGGAAGACTTCCAGGACGTGCCGAAAATGCTGAGCTTCCTGCTGTTCGCCGACGGAGCCTCGGCGGCGCTGGTGACGGCCGAGGCGACCGGCATCGCATTGGGACGGTTCCAGGCGGCGCTGCTCCCGCGCAGTGACGGCCTGATCACCTGGCGCATCGGCGACGGCGGGTTCGAGATGCACCTGTCAGGCCAGGTGCCCGGACGGATCCGCCGCTGGCTGCCGGAACATGGTCCTGCCTTGCTGCCGCCCGATCCACCGCTGCTATGGGCGGTGCATGCCGGCGGGCGGTCGATCCTCGATGCAGTGCAGCAGGGGCTGGGGCTGGAGCCGGACGCGCTGCGTTACTCGCGGGAAGTACTGCGGGCTTACGGCAACATGTCCTCGGCAACGCTGATGTTCGTGCTGGCGCGCATGGTGGACGATCCCGACGCGCGCGGCGCCGGCATCGGGATGGCGTTCGGCCCCGGGCTGACCGTCGAGACGTTCGGCTTCGCCCGCCCATGACCCTGGTCCGGCGCAGCACCGCGTCGGAGCGGATGGACACCGATTGCGTGGATTTCGAGGATTACAGCCGCTGCCTGCGCGATCTGTCGCGGGTCAACGTGGTGACGATGACGCATCGGCCGATGCTGGCGTGGCTGGCAAAGCGAGCGAGGTTGGCGAACCGGGCAGGGGGGAATTTCTCGGTGCTGGATATCGCCAGCGGGCATGGGGACGCGCTGCGGCGGATCAGGGCGCGCTTTCCGGCCGCCCGGCTGACCGGGATCGATCTGAACCCCTGGGCGACCCGGGCCGCCCAGGCGGCGACCGATCCGGCGGCCGGGATCGATTTTGTTTGTGGCGACGCCTTTGCGTATGTGCCGGCGGCGAAGTTCGATTTCATTATCACCTCGCAATTCACCCATCATCTGACCGACGCGCAGGTCGTGGAATTCCTGCGCTGGTTGCAGCAGAACGCCGCGCACGGCTGGTTCATCGGCGACCTGCATCGGCATGTGCTGCCGTATTACGGGTTTCCGCTGCTGGCCCGGGCGATGCTCTGGCACCGCTTCGTCCGGGAGGACGGCCAGGTGTCGATCGCTCGGGCGTTCGTGCGGACGGAGTGGGTGGCGCTGCTGCACGAGGCCGGGATCACCGATCAGGAGGCGGCGATCACCTGGCATCTGCCGTTCCGGCTGTGCGTCGCGACCCGCTGATCATCGGCGGCGGGCCCGCCGGGTCGGCCGCGGCGATCACCCTGGCAGCGGCCGGCTATCGGCCGGTCGTGTTGGAGCGGACGGTCGGACCGTCGGACAAGGTGTGCGGCGATTTCCTCAGCGATGACGCGATCCAGCGGGCGCGCGGGGTGGGTGTCGATCCGGTGGCGCTGGGGGCGGTGCCGATCCATCATGTGCGGCTGCTTCACGGCGAACGGGTGGTGGAGACCGCCTTGCCCTTCCCGGCGTTCGGCCTGTCTCGCCGGCGGTTGGATGCCGCGCTGCTGCGGCGGGCGGAGGCGGCGGGCGCGGTGGTGCGGACGGCCGAGACAGTGCGCGGGCTGCTGCGTGAGAATGGCGAATGGGTGGTTCGGACCGGTTCGGAACACGTCCTGACGGCCGAGACGGTGTTCCTGGCGACCGGCAAGCATGACCTCCGGACGCTGCCGCGGGCGCGTGTGGAGCATGGGGCGATCGGGATGAAGATGTATTTCGATCTGGCGGCGGGGCCGGCCGCGCTGCTGGACGGGGCGATCGAGCTGAGCTTGTTCCCCGGCGGCTATGCCGGGTTGCAGCATGTCGAAGACGGCCAGGCGGTGCTGTGCGTGGCAGTGACCCGAAGGGCATTCCAGCGGCTAGGTGGTGGCTGGCCGTTGCTGGTGGCGGCGATCGGGGCGCGCAGCCGGCGATTCGCCGAGATGCTGCAGGGCGCGCGGCCGCTGTTGCCGCGTCCGCTGGCGGTGGCGGGGATACCGTACGGGTTTCAGGCCGGGCCGGAATCGGCGGAAGGGCTGTTCCGGATTGGTGACCAGGCGGCGGTCATTCCGTCGCTGACCGGGGACGGCATGGCGATTGCCCTGCACAGCGGGCGGGCGGCGGCCGAGATGTGGCTCTTGGGGGGTGATTCGGCAGCGTATCAGCTTGGGCTGGGCCGCACGCTGGCGCCTCGGATGCGGCTGGCGGGGCTGCTGCATCGCGCCGGCAGAAGCGGGCTGGTGCAGGCCGGGCTGGTACGCGGCGCAAGCGCGTTTCCCGGTGTGGTGCGCTGGGCCGCTTGCCGCACGCGGTTGCCGGCGGCGTGATCGGTCGCCGCCGCCCCGCCTGGCTTATCGCACACTCGCCGTGCGGTCGGCGGCGCCGAATGGTCTGTCCGAACCCATGCAGATGATCAGCGGCAGCCAGACCATGTACCACATCGGGGCCGGCCCCTTGATGAGGCTGCTGAGGTCGGTCATGCCGGCCAGCAGCGGGTAGACCAGCAGGGCGATGCGCATCGACCGGTCGACACCGGGCGGGCGGCGCCAGGCGATGCGGCCGACCAGGGCGAAAAGCGTCAGCAGCATGACCAGCCCGATCGCACCGGCGTAGAACAGGGTCGACAGAAGCAGGTTGTGCGGAAAGGCCTCGTTCGGCCGGTCGAGGCGCGCCGCCGGGCCCAGTCCGACCCACGGCGAGGTGCCGATGGCCTTGATCGAGAGCCGCCAGATGATCAGCCGGTCGGAGGTGCCTCGATCCGCGAGCGCGTGCCAGGTGTCGGTCAGGACGCTGGGGGCGAAAAGCTCGACGAGGCAAAGGACGGCGAGAGCGGCGACCACGGCGATTGCCAGCAGGCGCGGACGCGCCATCGCCAGGAACAGCACGAGGGCGCCGCCGATCGCCAGGATAGGGCCGCGGCTGCCGGTCAGGACGATGAAGCCGAGGCAACTGACCAGCGCGAGGGCGTTGGCCCGGACGCCGCGGCCTTGCAGCAGCCGGGACGCGGCCAGCAGGGCCGACACGCCGATGATGATCGCGCCCAGGATCGGGTGACGGGTTTCCGCCCAGCCTGGCATGCGCAGGGAGTCCTGGTCCCAGGCATGGGCAACGATCGGCAGCCGGAAGATGGCGATCCAGGCGTTGAGCGTGCCGCAGAGGATCAGGACGGTGATAAGGCGCTCGCGCCAGGCCTCGGACCGGGTGAACGCCTCATGGCATCCCCAGACAAACAGCAATGTACAGAAGCCGTTCCACATCCAGAGGATTTGCAAGCCCGGGTGGCCGGCGGCGGATTGGTCCCAGGCGAGGCCAAGGATGAACCACAGGATCATCGTGATCGCGGCCGCCAATGCCGGCGTCATCTCGCGCCAGAACCTGCCGTCGCCGATGGCGCCTGCCAGTGCGCGGAATTGGACTGGAATAATCAGCAGATAGAACAGCATCGCCCAGACCGGTTCGGGGGATACCAGCAGGCCGGTGCCGACGACGAACAGCAGCAGGCCGCGACGGACCGGAAGGGACACCGGTTGCGGCAAGGCCGGAAGGGCTCGGCTTGTAGACGGGATGGTCAGGTGCGCATTGGCCACGGCATCGCCTCGGATGAGTACTCTCCGATAAGCACACCGCAGAGATGCGCGGCGACAGCGCGTTCGTTGAACAGTTCGTGATAGCGCGCGCGTCCGGCCGCGGCGACGCGCCTGCGGCGGGCCGGGTCGGCCGATAGCGACCCGATCCGGTCGACCAGTTCATCAATTGTGTCGAAGAACGCCATTTCGTCCTCGGAGAACACATCGCCGTAGCCGGTCGCCCGCTCCATCAGGACGACGACTCCGTTGCCCGCCAACTGCACGATCCGGTCGGAGCTGTACAGGTAGTGATCCGGGCGGCGGCTGATGTTGAGGCCCAGCGCCACCTGCTCCAGCGCGTCCTGGTAGGCGGCGCCGCTCAGCTTCGGCCGGCCGAGCAGTCCGCCCAGCAGCGGCCGGACCCGCGGCAGGCGGTCGAGCAGCATGCGCATGAATTCGTTCATGTCCCAGTCGCGGCCGCAGATGTGCCGCGGCGGACGGAACGGGTGGCCGCAGGCGTAAAGCAGGTCGTAGGGCAGGTCGTCGCGCAGGTCGTTGCGGCCGCGCTCGATGGAGAAATCGACCGGATTGGGCATGAAGGAAACCTGATTGCGGCCGCCGTCGCGCAATGCGTCCAGCGGGGCACCGGCGGTGGACACGAAGCTGGCGTCGACCACCGCGAACTTCGAGCGCAGACGGCGGATGTTGTCAGGCTCGAACAGCGGATCGACGTTCCACTGGCCGATGCGGATGGCGGGCAGAATGTCGCGGATGGCGGCCAGGGTGTCCGGCTGGATGACGTCGGCATGGCCGAGCAGAAGGATGTCGGGCTTGTGGAAGCGGCAGAAATGCACCAGCGCGGCATTGGCCGGCCGCACGCCCAGCCTGCGGTGCCCCAGCAGCGATTTCGCTCGGGCGATGTCGCGGTCGGAGAAGTTCAGCACCAGGTGGCCGTTGCGGATCAGCCCGTTGCTGAGCTTGACCGAGATGGTGTGGGGAAACACGTCGCGCAGGCCGAACGGAAACACGCTGACGTGCACAATCGTAAGCGGCCGTTGGATCATCCGGGTTGGATCGACTTCCTGGTTTGAAGCAGCAGGCGGTTATGCGACGCAGGCGGTCTTCAGCGGCGCGCAG
Source organism: Rhodopila sp. (assembly GCA_036272115.1). Lineage (GTDB taxonomy): Bacteria > Pseudomonadota > Alphaproteobacteria > Acetobacterales > Acetobacteraceae > Rhodopila. Next base: position 8,257 of record DATAZJ010000381.1, read on the forward strand.
CCCTAGCGACAAAGCCAAATCGTGGCAATGGCGAACACGATGGACGTCCGCCGGCGAGCTTGACGATGACAGCCGAACCGCGTGTCGGGCCCGGCAGGTTGCCGCTGCTGGTCCGGCGGATGAAAAAATGTACGGTTGCATCCCACCCGAGCCTGCCTCAGAAAGCGGCATGCGTTTCAGCAAGGTGGTGACCCGCCTCGATATTTACATCTTCCGCCAGGTGCTGTTCGCGCTGGTCGTGGCCACTGGCGGCCTGACGGCGCTGGTCTGGTTGACCCAGTCGCTGCGCTTCGTGGACCTGGTGGTCAACCGGGGCCTGTCGTTCCTGGTCTTCATGCACCTGACCGGCCTGCTGATCCCCAGTTTCATCGCGGTCATCCTGCCGATCACCACCTATGTGGTGATCCAGTTCGTCTACCAGAGGATGGCGACCGACCGGGAACTGACGGTGATGCGAGCGGCCGGGCTGTCGCCTTGGGCGCTGGCGCGGCCGGCGCTGATGGTGGCGCTGCTGGCGACGGTTGCCGGCTATGGGCTCAGCCTTTGGGCGGTGCCGGCGTCACTGAACGATTTCAGGCAGTTCCAGTGGGAAATCCGCAACCGCCTGGCCGCCTTCCTGCTGCAGGACGGGGTGTTCACCCCGCTGTCGGACAAGCTGACGGTGTATGTCCGGTCGCGCGATCCGGACGGCACCCTGCGCGGCATCCTGGTGGACGACGCTCGCGATCCCACCGCCCACGCCACCGTCCTGGCGGAGCGTGGGCGGCTGGTCGAAGGCCCGGACGGGCCGCGGGTGCTGCTGCTGAACGGCAGCCGGCAGGAGATCGACCATCAGACCGGCCGGCTGGACGTGCTGACGTTCAAGCAGAACGAGATCGACCTGGCCGAGGCCACCAAGGACGATGCCACACGCCCGGCGGATATGTCGGAGGTGCCGTTGAAGGACCTTTTCGATCCGCACCCGGCGTTCGCGCGCGACCGGCCGAAATGGATCGCCGAGGGGCATAAGCGGCTGTCGGCGCCGCTGACCACGCTGTCCTATGCCATGGTCGGGCTGTTCTCGGCCCTGGGCGGGATGTTCAGGCGCCATGGCGGCGTGGCTCGGCCGCTGATCACCGTCGGCGGCATGGTGCTGCTGCTGGCGTTCGGCCTGGCCTTCAGCAGCCTTGGGGCGCGCGACAACAGCATGCTGTTCCTGATGTGGCTGCAGGCCACGGTGCCGGGCATCGTCTTTGCCTGGCTGCTGTTCGGCCCGTCGGTGCGCTGGTTCCGCTCACGCGCCCGACCGGTGGAAGCCTGACCGGATGACGGCGACGCTGACCTTGTCCCTCTACATCGTCCGCCAGTTCGCGCTGGCGGTCTCCGGCATGCTGCTGGCGCTGGCGGGGCTGGTGGCGATGTTCGATTTCATCGAGTTGCTGCGGCGCTCGGCCAGCCATCCGGAGGTCAGCTTCGCCACGGTCAGCCAGATCGCGGCGCTGCGGCTGCCGTATATCGCCATGCAGATCCTGCCGTTCGCGGTCCTGCTGGGCGGCATATTGTGTTTCTGGCGGTTGACCCGGTCCTCCGAATTGATCGTCGCCCGCGCCGCCGGTATCTCGGCGTGGGAGTTCCTGACCGCGCCGACACTGTGCGCGCTGCTGTTCGGTGTGGTGGCGACGGCGCTGATCAGCCCGGTTTCCTCGGTGATGCTGGCCAGGGCCGAGGCGATGGACAACGCTTATCTGCGCTCCGGCGGCGGGCCGCTGGCGCTGAATGGCGGCCAGCTCTGGCTGCGGCAGGCGGATCACCAGACGTCGCCGCAAGGCGTCGCCATCATTCACGCCGCCCAGGTGGAACTGCAAGGCAAGCGGCTGACCGCCCACCAGGTCAGCGTGTTCCGGCTGGATGGGTCCGACAAGCTGCTGACGCGGATCGAGGCGGCACAGGCCACCCTGGCATCCGGCAAATGGGTGCTGCAGGACGCCCGGGCGCTGCGGCCCGACCAGTTGCCGGAGTCGCCGCGGCTGATCGACCTGCCGACCGACCTGACGGTAAGCCGGGTGCAGGAGAGTTTTGCCTCTCCCGATACGCTGTCCTTCTGGGCGCTGCCCGGGTTCATCGCGCTGCTTGACCGTTCGGGGTTCTCCTCGCTGCGCCACCGGCTGCACTTCCAGGCGCTGCTCGCATTGCCCCTGCTGTGCGCGACGATGACGCTGGTGTCGGCGGGCTTCTCTATGCGGCCGGCGCGGCGAGGCGGGGTGGCGCGGATGATCGGCAGCGGCGTGGCGGCGGGGTTCGCGCTGTTCGTGGTGTCGAAGATCGCCGAGGAGATCGGGCAGTCCGGGGCGCTGCCGGTCGTGCTGGCGGCCTGGGCGCCGGCCGCATCGGGACTTATGCTC
>DATAZJ010000382.1:0-16354 GCA_036272115.1 Rhodopila sp.
GGTCACGGCGTCGGCGACTACGTCATGGACCTGATGGTCGAGCAATTACTTCTAGTCGAATTAAAGGCCGCGAAAGCACTGGAAGACACGCATCATGCCCAATGCCTCAACTATCTGAAAGCATCCGGCCTACGGCTGGGCCTGTTGCTCAACTTTGGCAAGCCAAGCTTGGAAATCAGGCGCGTGGTGAACGGCCTGTAACCCAATCTAATGCCAATCGCCCTTGATGTTGACCCATCGGCACCGCCGCGCAACCATCATGGCGACCGCAGGCTAGCCATCCATGCCTCTGTTTCCGCTCGTAAAAGGCATGGATACCGACCTCCGCCGGCATGACGGACGGGGTCAACCGAGGAGCCTGCATCAACGCCGGCGGCTCTTATAGCGTTGTCTGTTGCATCCCGTTGCTTCGCCCGCGCGGGCCATGCACCATCCGTGAATGCCGTCGGCAAGAAAGCAATCAAGAACGACGCGGAGTTTCGCTAAGTTCGCGCGGAGGCTCGCGGAGAGGAAATTCAGCCGCAGCATCCAGTAATACCAATCGCCCTTGATGTTGACCCATAGGTACCGCCGTGCAACCGTCATGGCGAGCGCAGGCTCGCCATCCATGCCTTTGTTTCCGCTCGTAAAAGGCGTGGATGCCGACCTCCGTCGGCATGACGGACGGAGTCAACCGAAGAGTCTGCTTTAGCGCCGGTTGGTATAATTACCTCTCGCCGGCCGTGCGGAATGCCCGCAATCGGCATCGAATCCCAGGTCAAATCCAGCCCGTCTCCGAGAAACTCCGCGCGAACTCAACGAAACTCCGCGATCCGCTTGATTGCTTTCCGATCCACCGCGACGAAGTCGGATGGCGGTCCCAACAGCCGTCAACCCGGCGGACACGGAACGAGTCGCAACCCGCGTGGAGCAACCATTGCTGGGCATCGCTACACGTACCACCCAGCGCATCTCAATCATCGATATCAACAGATAGCGCGATAAGAGCCACGCTGGTTGTATCAAGGCTGGAGAATTCGTCGGACAGAAACCCACTGCGTTTGTGACGCTCGTTGAGAGCGTTGATGACATTTTCGAGTTGGTCGTCTTCTGACTGCTCGCGCGCCTGCTCGCTGCATACGTAACCGGCCATAAGCGCTTCGACAGTGCCGGACATATTGTAGCCTGCGTTCACTGCACGGTCAGCCATGAAGGCGCCTCCGGTGGCAGGGCCAGGCGCACGTCCTGCGCAAACTCAAGGCACGGTGCGGGAGAGGATGATCCCCGGCCGGAATTATCCTCCCCGGTCCGTAATCAGGCAGCCTTCGCCAAACTGATCCCGCTGGCGTCGAACGTGCCGAACAGCGCCGCGGCCTGCGCCTCGGTCAGCTTCAGGTGCGGCGGGCGGATGTTCAGCCACCGAGCATCGCCGGTGTTGCGGGCCACCAGCGCCTTCAGCGACGGGATCAGCGGCTGCGAGATCACCGCCTTGCGCGTCGCCGACAAGATCGTCTGTGCCGCCGCGCCCTTGGCATTGTCCCAGTTGGCATAAACCTCGGCCCCCAGTGCGCAGTTCACGTTGGACGCCGCGGTGATCGACCCGGCGCTGCCCTTCGTCAGCAGCGACAGCAGCAGCCCATCATCGCCCGCATAAACCTCGAACCCGTCACGCGCGAACGCCTCCACATAGGACAGGCTGTTTTCATAATTCCCGGAACTGTCCTTGATCCCCTTCACCTTGCCCGGATTGGCCTTCAGCAGGCGGCCGATGAAATCCACCGAGAACGGGATCGCCGACTGCTGCGGGAAATTATACAGGTAGATCTTGATGTCGCCGCCGACCCGCTGAATCACCCCATTGAAATAAGCCAGCAGCCCGTCGTCGGACGGGTTCTTGTAGTAGAACGGCGGCAGCAGCAGCGCGCCCCGGCAGCCCAGTTCCGCCGCCTTCCGGGTCAGCAGCACAGTGTCGGTGATGGCCGTCGTCCCTGTGCCGGGCAGCATCTTCGCCGCCGGGATGCCGCGCTCGACGAGGCCCTCCAGCACCGCGATCCGCTCACTGACGCCCAGGCTGTTCGCCTCCCCGGTCGTGCCGAGCACCGCCAGCCCGTTGCAGCCGTTGGCGAGCAACCAGCGCGAATGCGCCGCCAGTCGATCCAGATCGATCGACAGATCCGCGTTCATCGCGGTGACGACGGCGGCATTGATCCCGCCGTACAGGGCATTCTTCAACATCACTCAGTCTCCTTAAGGTCGTCCTTGAGCCGCCGGACCCGGGGCGGTTTCCCCGGCCATCCCACGACATGATCTTCCAGCGCACCCGCCCAGCGTTCGCTGATCGCTCGGCCGCGCACCGAGACGCCAGCCTGATGCACGGTATCCGGATCGCCGGACACCAGCGGGTGCCACCATGCCAGTCCCTTGCCGTCGCGCACCCGGCGATAGGCGCAGGATGGCGGCAGCCAATCGATTTCCTTCAAGGCCTCCGGCGTCAGGCTGACGCAATCCGGCACCCGCATGCGCCGGCGCGGATAATCGCTGCATTGGCAGGAGTGCAGGTCCAGCAGCCGGCAGGCGACGTTGGTGAAGGCGAGTTCGTTCGTCTCCTCATGCCGCAGCTTGTGCAGGCAGCAACGGCCACAGCCGTCGCACAGGGATTCCCACTCCTCCCTGTTCATCTGCTCCAGCGATTTGGTCTTCCAAAACGGCTCCATGACGGCGGACCCTACAGCCTGCCCAAACTGGAAGGAAGAGTAGGGATCCACGCGTCATGACAGCAAAGGGCCAATGGCCCTTCGCGTCCGAAAGGAGTCCGGCGTTAATTCAAATTCTGCTGCTGAATAGGCCCACGCCCATCCGACGGCCCGGGTTGATAGGACTGCTGCCCGCCTTGCTGCGGCTGATACTGCGGATAGGCCGGCGCATCGCTCTGCTGCGGTGCATAATTCTGCTGCGGTGCATAGTTCTGCTGCGGCGCATAGCCCTGTCGAGGCGCATAACCCTGCTGCGGCGGGGGCGGCGGCGGCGGCGGACGGGAGTCGCGCGATCCATACCGTGTCAGCACGTCGCGCAACGGATCGGCACCCGGGTTGCCGCCCTGCATCTGCAACACCAGTTGCCGAGCCCCGAACGCCTGGCCGTAATAGGTCTGGTTCCAATCGGATTGGGTAGACATCACGCTGCCCTCCAGCGCGACGCCACCGAACAGGCCGCGGCTGGCGTCGAACGCGACGATATCGGCTCCCACCGCCGCCGTGGTCGAACCTTGCACGCCGGCCCCGAGCGTCGCCACCGCGATCCCGGCGTTAGCCCCCAGCTTGATCTGGCTATCGAGGATGGCATTCAGACCATGACGCGTCATGATCAGCATCAGCAACTGGTTATCCTCGATGCCGAACTGGAAGCCGAAGCTGCCGCTGCCGATCGTGTAGAACGCAGGATAGGACCAGGTGCCGTTGCCGGCGCGGGCCAGCAGCACGCAGTTGCCGCCCTCGCCGCCGAAAAAGAACCCGGCCTTGAAGATACGCGGGCAGATCATCACCGCCTTGGCCTGCCGCAGCAGGTCGCGCGGATCCCGCGACACCGTCTGCGTCATCATCTCCTGCACCGTCAGGGTGGCTCGATCCACCAGGGTCTGCTGCACACCATGCGAGTCGTCGGCCGAACACGCGGTTTGCAACAATGTCGCTGCCGCCAGCGCGGCGGTTGCCAGGAATCGGATCATGCGTCGGTTTCTCCTTGCCGTCCTGAATCATGGTTGCCATAGGCCGAACGGCCGAGTCGGGTGCAATCTGTTTAACCAGCGCGGCGATTTTACGGCGACCCAAAGCGCCCGCCCCGATCGCTGACGGCCCGTCGATTGCATGACCCCGACGGCCGGATTCTATCTTTGCCAACAAGCGCATGCGGTGTACCGTTCCGATGTGGTACACGATGCGATGTCGGCAAGCACAGGGGGACAAAAGGATGACGAAGCATACGGACCGTGAGGGTCTCAACCGCCGCGGTCTGGCCGCCGTGGCCGGATTATTGCCCCTGGCGGGCCTGATTGCGCTGGCCCCGGGCAACGCCCTGGCCCAGTCATCGGCCGAGAGCACGTTCGACCGGGTGCGCCGCACCAAGGTTCTCCGCATCGCCGCGCTGCCGGGTGAATTGCCCTACTTCCAGAAGGACCTCACCACCGGCGCGTGGTCGGGCGCCTGCATCTCCATGGCCCTCGATATCGCGAAAGTGTTCGAATCGAAGCTGGAATACATCGAGTCGACCTACGGCAACTCGGTGCTCGACCTGCAGTCCAACAAGGTCGATATCGCCTTCGCACTGAACCCGACGCCGGCCCGGGCGCTGTCGATCACTTTCACCGAACCGATGATCATCCATCCGTTCGGCTGTCTGGCGAAGCACGGGCTGGCGCCGAAAACCTGGGATGACCTGAACAAGCCGGCACTGACCGTCGTCTTCGACCTCGGCAGCCTGCACGAGACGGTGGCTCGGCGATACTGCCCGAAAGCGAACCTGGTTGGCTTCAAGACGCGCGATGAATGCACACTGGCGCTGCAATCAGGTCGCGCCGACGCCCACATCCAGGCGGCCCTGCTCGGGCTGTCGACGGTCGGCAAGAACCCGTCCCTCGGACCGTACTACCTGCTGACCGACCCGACCGTCGCGCTGCCAAGCTGCATCGGGTTGCAGCGCGAACCGGATACGCGCTTCAAGGAAGTGATCAACGCCTGGCTGGCAATGAACCGCGGCACCGGGCAGATTCGCGAGTGGATGCTGGACGGGCTGGCGAAATTCGGCGTCACCCGCGACCAGGTTCCGTCAACCCTGACGTTCTGACCCACAGGAGGGAGTCCCGCGGTGCACTACCAATGGGACTTCTACTCCCTTGAACGTTACGCCCCGCTGTTCTGGCGGGGCGTGCTGGTCACCCTGGCTTACACCGCCGTCACCATCGTCATCGGCCTGATCATCGGGCTGCTTGTGGGGTTGGGGCGGCTGACCAAATCCCGCCTGCTGAACGTACCGTTGATCGCCTTCGTCGAGGTGTTCCGCTGCACCCCGCTGCTGGTGCAGATCGTCTGGTTCTACTACGCGCTGCCGGTTCTGCTGGGCATCCAGATACCGGCCGTGGTCGCCGGAATCATGACCCTCTCCTGCTACACCGGCGTGTTCTATGCGGAGATTTTCCGTGGAGGGATCATCTCCATCGAGCAAGGCCAGTGGGATGCGGCCCGAGCGCTCGGCCTGCGGCGCTGGCACGTGATGCGCCTGGTTATCCTGCCACAGGCGATCCGGCGGATGATCCCGCCCTTCGTCAATCAGTCGATCACCCAGTTGAAGAACACCTCGCTGGTGTCCACCATCGCAGTGCCGGATCTGCTGTACAACGGGACGCTGATCACGGCGGATACCTACCGTCCGCTGGAGGTCTACACCGTCGTCGCGGTGATCTACTTCGTGCTGCTGTTCCCCAGCACGCTGCTCGCCCAGGCCTACGAGAGGCATCTGGCGAAGCGCCCGAAATAGCGGGCCCGGCACAGTGAGTCCGGGACGTCAGACAAACGTATCGATGTTCGCCACCACAATGATCATTCCCAACCAGCACGAAACCGGTCTACGCTTCCGATAGGGAAAGCGTCCGTCACTGTATGCACAGGAGACACGCATGGACGCACCCTATCAGGACATAGCCGCATGAAGCGGCGTCACTTTCTGGCCACCGGGCTGTCTGGCCTGGCATTGCCGTCCGTCGTCCGCGCCGCCAGCGCGACCACGCTGAAATTCATCCCGCAGATCGATCTCGCGTTCCTCGATCCGCACTGGACCACCGCCTACATCACCCGCGGCCACGCCTACATGGTGTTCGATACGCTGTACGGCCAGGACGGGACGTTCACGCCGAAACCGCAGATGGTCGAGGGCCACGTTGTCGAAAACGACAACAAGCTGTGGACACTGACCCTCCGCAGCGGCCTGCTGTGGCACGACGGCACTCCGGTCCTGGCGCGTGACTGCGTCGCCAGCATCAAGCGTTGGGCCAAACGTGACGCATTCGGCGGCACCCTGATGGTGGCGACCGATGAATTGTCGGCGCCGGATGACAAGACCATCGTGTTTCGGCTGAACAAGCCGTTCCCCCTGCTGCCTGCCGCGCTGGGCAAGCCGACCTCGCCCGCGCCGGCGATGATGCCGGAACGCCTGGCCAAAACCGATCCGTTCAAGCAGATCACCGAAATCATCGGCAGCGGCCCGTTCCGCTTCATCGCGGACGAACGGGTGGCCGGCGCCCGCAACGTCTACCAGCGCTTCGACAAGTACAAACCGCGAGACGGCGGCACACCCGACTGGACCGCCGGTCCCAAGATCGTTCATTTCGATCGCGTGGAGTGGACCACCATTCCCGATGCCGGAACGAAGGCTGCCGCGTTGCAGGCGGGCGAGCACGATTGGTGGGAAAATCCGACCCACGATCTGCTGCCGCTGCTGCGCAGGGACAACAACATCAAGATAGATGTCATCAATTCCACCGGCAGCGTCAACATGATGCGGCCCAACCACCTGCAGCCGCCCTTCAACAACCCGAAAATTTTGCAGGCGCTGCTGTGGGCGGTCGACCAATCCTCGTTCATGGAGGCAATCGTCGGTGACGACCCATCGATGTACCACGTGCCGCACGGCTTCTTCTGTCCCGGCACCCCGATGGCCAGCGACGTCGGATTGGAACCCCTGCTGGGCCCGCGCGACCCCGCCAAAGTGAAGCAAATGCTGAAACAGGCCGGCTACGCGGGCGAAAAGGTGACGATGCTGGTCGCCACCGACTACACCCAGTTCAAGGCGATCGGCGATGTCGCCGCCGACATGATGAGCAAGGTCGGCATGAACGTGGACTACGTCGCCACCGATTGGGGAACCATGCTGCAACGGCGGAACAACAAGGGGCCGGCCGACCAGGGGGGCTGGAACTGCTTCTTCACCGGATGGGAGGGCGAGGATCACCTCGATCCCTCCAACCACTATGCCATCCGAGGCAACGGCAACGACCCCGCAGGCTGGCCCGGCTGGTGCGTCAGCCCGCGGCTGGAGGCACTCCGCAACGCCTGGTTCGACGCGCCCGGCAAGGAAGCGCAACGCAAGATCTGCGTGGACATGCAGCTTCAGTGCATGATCGACGTCCCCAGCGTGCCGCTCGGGCAGTTCGTCCAACCCACCGCCTACCGCACCAGCCTGACCGGGGTTCTCCGCGGCTTCCCCACGTTCTGGAACGTCCGCCCCGCCTGACCAGTCCGCCAGTTGGTGGTCACTGTTCGACCACCCGCGTTTCCCGATACAATACGGCATGCCGAGCCATCTGCTGGATACGATTGAGGGGAAACGACTGGAAAATCGGGAGGTATGGCTCCAATGGGGGCCATACCTCGCCGAACGCCAATGGGGGACCGTCCGGGAAGACTATTCGACCGACGGCAACGCCTGGGCCTACTTTCCCTTCGAGCACGCACGCAGCCGTGCCTACCGTTGGGGGGAGGACGGCATCGCCGGCTTCACCGACGACCGCCTGCGCTGGTGCCTGTCGCTGGCCCTGTGGAACGGGCGCGATCCGATCCTGAAGGAGCGGATGTTCGGCCTGACCAATGCCCAGGGCAACCACGGCGAAGATGTCAAGGAACTGTATTATTTCCTCGATGGCACACCCAGCCACTCCTACATGCGGATGCTGTATAAATATCCCCATGCGGCGTTCCCCTACGACACGCTGATCGCCGAGAACGCCCGCCGCGGCCTGGATCAGCCGGAATACGAACTGCTGGATACCGGCGTGTTCGACGAGGACAAATACTTCGACGTAACGGTGGAATATGCCAAGGCGGCGCCGAACGATATCCTGATCCGCATCACCATCGACAATCGCGGGCCGGATGCCGCCGAACTGCACGTGCTGCCGCAGCTTTGGGCCCGCAACACCTGGGATTGGCGCCCTGGCATCCCGCGGCCCGTGCTGACCCTGGCGGACGGCGGCGTGAACGCCTGGCACAACCGAATGGAAGAACGGCGGTTGTCGATCGATACCGAGGCGGACTGGCTGTTCTGCCGAAACGAAACCAATACGCGCCTGCTGTACGGCTCGGACGAAGCCGGTTCTTTCAAGGACGGCATCAACGACTTCCTCGTGAACGGCCAGGCGGATGCGGTGAACCGCGCCCAGGGCACCAAATGCGCCGCCCATGTGAAGCTGACACTTCCGCCGGCGGGGCGACACGTGCTGCGGCTGCGCTGGCGTCCGTCCGACAACGCCGGCGATCCGTTCGCCGATCATGACGCGCTGTTCGCCCGGCGCATCGCCGAGGCCGACGCATTCTACGCCGCCCTGCAGACCAACATCGCCGACCCGGATGCCAGGCTGGTGCAACGCCAGGCGTTGGCCGGGATGCTGTGGTCCAAGCAGTTCTATCGTTACGACGTGCGCCGCTGGCTGGAAGGCGATCCGTTGCAGCCGGTACCGCCCCCCGGCCGCGACGAGATCCGCAACGGCGATTGGCGGCACCTGAACAATCGCGACATCATATCCATGCCCGACACCTGGGAGTATCCTTGGTACGCATCCTGGGACCTCGCTTTCCATGCCGTGACATTCGCGCTGATCGACCCGGAGTTCGCCAAGCAGCAGCTTCTGCTGCTGACGCATGAATGGTTCATGCATCCGAACGGGTCGCTGCCGGCCTATGAATGGGCGTTCGGCGACGTCAATCCACCGGTGCATGCCTGGGCCGCCTGGCGGGTCTTCCGTATGGACGCCGGATTGCGCGGCGCGCCCGATTTCGAATTTCTGGAGCGCATCTTCCATAAGCTGATGATCAACTTCACCGGCTGGGTGAACCGCCAGGATGCCGAAGGCCGCAACGTCTTCCAGGGCGGCTTCCTCGGGCTGGACAATATCGGCGTGTTCGACCGCAGTCAGAAACTGCCCGTCGCCGGGCGGGTCGATCAGTCTGACGGCACGTCCTGGATGGCGATGTATGCCTTGAACATGATGCGCATCTCGCTGGAACTCGCCACCCGCAACCCGGTCTACCAATCGACGGCGACGAAATTCTTCGAACATTTCCTCGGCATCGCCGAAGCCATGACCCGCCAGAACGGCCACCTGGGCCTGTGGGACGAAGAGGACAAATTCTACCACAACGTCCTGCGCCGTCCGGACGGGTCGGCCATCCCGATGCGGCTGTTCTCGCTGGTCGGGCTGTTCCCGCTGTTCGCGGTGGAGGTGCTGGAACCCGACATGCTGGAGCGCTGTCCGGAGTTCGCCGAACGCCTGCAATGGGTGCTGACCCACCGGCCCGACCTCGCCAACCTGGTCTCACACTGGGATGTGGAAGGGCAGGGGTCGCGGCGCCTGCTATCGCTGCTGCGCGGCCACCGGATGAAGGCCCTGCTGCGGCGGATGCTGGATGAAACAGCGTTTTTGTCGCCGTACGGCGTGCGCAGCGTGTCACGCGAGCATCTGGCCAAACCGTTCGAGCTGGACCTGGACGGCCAGCATTTCAGCGTCGGCTACGTCCCCGGCGACAGCAACAGCCGCGCGTTCGGCGGCAACTCGAATTGGCGCGGTCCTGTATGGATGCCTGTCAACGTCATGCTGGTGGAGGCACTCTACGGATTCCATCGTTACTACGGCGACGACTTCCGCATCGAATATCCGGTCGGGTCAGGCGCCACACGCAGCCTGCGCGAGATCGCCGACGAACTATCGGCGCGCATGACCCGCCTGTTCCTGCGCGGTCCGGATGGGCGGCGGCCGGCATTCGGCGATGCGGACCGGTTGCAGAACGACCCGCATTTCCGCGATCATTTGCAGTTCTACGAATATTTCCACGGCGACACCGGCCAGGGACTGGGCGCCTCGCACCAGACCGGATGGACCGGCGTGGTCGCCCTGCTGCTGCACGGCCGGCTGGCGCACGACCCGACCCGAATGGATATGCCGTCGGGGTAGAGCGTTCAGGGCATGAACGCACCGCCGTTAACATGGATCGTCTGTCCGGTCACGTAACGGGCCTCGGGCGAACACAGAAACCGCACCATCGCGGCGACCTCATCCGGCTGACCCCGGCGGCCGAGTGGACTGTCCGGCAGCACCGACCGGCCATGATTGCCGCCCGCCGCCGCGCCGCGAATGGTTTCGATCGAACCCGGAACGACCGTGTTCACCGTGATATTATCCCCCGCCAGTTCCTTCGCCAGCGCCCGTGTCAGCCCGGTCATCCCAGCCTTCGCCGTGACCGCATGCACCCGCCCGACCGCGCCCACATGCGCCGAGATGCCGCCCAGATTGACGATCGACCCACCGCCCGAAGCCGCGATATGCGGTGCCGCCGCATGCGCGCAATAGAACGCGCCATCCAGCGTCGTGCTCATGATCTCCCGCCATTCCTCCGGCGTCATATCGGAAAATTTGGTCTGACGGCGCACCGAGGCATTGTTCACCAGCACATCCAGCCGCCCGAAATGCCCGACCGCGGCTTCAACCAATCCGCGCGCCTGGGCCGGATCGCTGATATCGGCCAGATGCACGATCGCTTCGCTGCCCGCGTCGCGCACCTGACGCGCGGTTTCGGCAGCGTCATGTTCCGATTGCCGCGCGGTGACGACAATGCAAAACCCATCCCGCGCCAGATGCAGCGCCGTCGCTCGGCCAATATTCAGTGCGCTGCCGGTCACAATGGCAACTTTCGACGGATCTGACATTTCCAAACTCCCAGGCGGTTGCCCCGATTGGACGACGAAACAGCCGCCGGCGCAAACGCACCTAAACCGAGACCGGCGCCACCCCTGAACGGGCCGTCAATGCCTCCGCCGCCGCGGTCTGGAACGCCACCCCGGCCGGCAGCACGACGGAGGCAGACCGCACCCGGTGCGTCGCCGGATCGGTGCCCGGCGGTGCCACGCCCTTGTCCGCCAGTGCCTGTGCCGCCCGTATCAGCCGGCCGCGCGCCATGACGATGCCGTTGTCGGTCGCCGTCAGGTGTTCCCGCGACCGATCGATGATCGCCCCCATGCTCTCCTGCAACGACGCATCCTGCATGGCGATCCCGCTGACGCCGCTGTACGTGCCGCCGGCCTTCTGTGCGGCGCGGTCCATCAGGTAATCATTATCCCTGTTGGCCACAGGAATATACGTGCCCGGAATGGTGCGCGTGTGAATACCCTTGCCGTCACGCATCGACTGCACCTCCGCATCGGTCAGCGCCCGTGTCGGGTGATAGTCGAAGCTCCAGGCCCAGCAGGCCTCGTCATCGACCGGGATCCAGAAATGCCCATGCACCGGATGCTGGGCGCGCGGCGGGATCATGGTGAAGGACGGCATGCACCACGGCGTGATCCGCCAGTAATGCGTCCCCGGTTCGGCGTTCCGGCGCACACCGATGAACAATCCCGCCGGCTGCTCCGCCACCTCGAACACCGGCCTGACATCGCCCATGTTGTAGTCATTGCCCCGCGACCCGACCATCAACGGATCAGAACGCAGCGCGTCCCGGTGCAGCCAGGACACATGGCTGGAATCGATCCCACCCTCCAACCCCTGCGCCCAGTTGCAGTATTGCAGCCGCTTGGAGACATAGGTCTGCGCCGCCGGCACCAAGGCAAACTCGTATTCCGGCAACCCCGGCTGATGCTCCGGCGGTCCCATATACGTCCACAGCACGCCCCCACGCTCGACCAGCGGATAAGACCGCAGCCGCGTGCGCGCCCTGAAACCGCTACTCTCCGGTTCCGACGGCAAATCCACGCACTGGCCCATGACGTCGTATTTCCAGCCATGATACGGGCAGCGCAGACCACATTCCTCATTGCGGCCGAACCACAGCGACACGCCGCGATGGGCGCAGAATTCATCGATCAGCCCATACCGGCCATCGGTGTCGCGAAACGCGATCAAAGCCTCCGACAATAGCCGCACGCGCACCGGCGGGCCGTCATTCTCCGGCAGTTCCTCGGCCAGCAGGGCAGGGATCCAGTAGCGCCGGAACAGTGCGCCCATCGGCGTTCCGGGACCGGTCTGTGTCAGCAGGTCATTTTGTTCTTTGCGCAGCATGACATCCTCCTGGGCCGATTGATTTTTATTTCGATATGGATATCTCCGGTGGCTGCCGCGATTGGACAGGAAAACCCGTTTGGTGTGCAATGGGGAAGAAGCGTACCAGGAGGAACCCATGGCCCAAATCCCGTCGTCGGCGTCGCGCGACGCCGTCCGCAACACCGTCCCCAAGATGATCGAGCTGACCGAGAAGGTGCTGTTCGGCGACGTCTGGGAACGCCCCGAACTGTCCAAGCGCGACCGCAGCCTGATCGTCTGCGCCGTGCTGGTCGCCACCTACCGGCCGGAACAGCTACGCGGCCATTTGCAGCGCGCGCTGGACAACGGACTGACCAAGACCGAAATCTCCGAGATGATCACCCATGTGGCGTTCTACGCCGGCTGGCCCGCATCGATGTCGGCGGCCAACATCGCGCGCGAGATTTTCGAGGCGAACCCGTAAGACAACGCCGGCACTGACAGGAAGATAGCAACGATGAAGGCAGGCTTTATCGGTCTCGGCACCATGGGTGCCAGCATGGCCGCGAATTTACAGAAGGGTGTCCAGAAGGACGGCCACACCGTCCTGGTGCATGACGTTCGTCGCGACGCAGCGGCATCGCACATCAAGAACGGCGCGACCTG
Organism: Rhodopila sp.; assembly: GCA_036272115.1. GTDB lineage: Bacteria > Pseudomonadota > Alphaproteobacteria > Acetobacterales > Acetobacteraceae > Rhodopila. Next base: position 12,701 of record DATAZJ010000382.1, read on the forward strand.
GGTGGACAGCCCCGCCGCGCTGGCGGCCGAATGCGACATCATCTTCTCCTCGTTGCCCGGCCCGCCCGAGTTTGATGCCGTGACCTACGGCGAAAACGGCCTGCTGTCGGCGATCCGCAAAGACGCGGCGTATTTCGACCTGACCACGAACTCCCCCACCACGGTGCGCAAGGCGCATGCCGACTACGAGAAGAAGGGCGCCTATCTGTTCGACGCCCCGGTCAGCGGCGGCCCGCGCGGTGCCGCGTCCGGCAAGCTGGCGATCTGGTGCGGCGGCGATGCCGAGGTGTTCGACAAGTGGAAGCCGGTGCTGGACACCATCGGTGACGCGGCGAAATACATCGGCCCGATCGGCGCCGGTTCGGTCGCCAAGCTGGTGCACAACTGCTACGGCTACATCGCCACCGCGGCGGCGGCCGAAGTGTTCAGCATGGGCGTGAAAGCCGGCATCGAGCCGCTGGCGATCTGGGAAGCCGTCCGTGAAGGCGCGATCGGCCGGCGCGGCGCCTTCGAGTCGATGACCGACCAGTTCCTGCCGAACAAATACGAACCCGCGGCCTTCGCCCTGCGCCTCGCTCACAAGGACGTGTCCCTGGCGACCGCGCTGGGCCGCGAGCTGAACGTGCCGATGCGGCTGGCCAACCTGGCCCTGGCCGACCTGTCGGAAGGTCTGAACCGCGGCTGGGGTCATCGCGACTCGCGTTCGATCATGATTTTGCAGACCGAACGGGCCGGGGTGGAGATCAAGGTCGATCCGCAGCGCCTGACCGAGGCGATGGAAAAGAAGGCCAAGCCGAGTTAGCGCAACCGAATCAGCTTGTTGAAATCTGGTTCGAACTGCAAATATGAGCAGTGATGCGAACCCGAACGAGAGCAACAAGATGACATCGCCTGCCTGGTCGTGCCGTGTGCGATGCGCCTGCGGGCGACCTGATGTCCGGTAGCAACCTGTTCGGCGAAATCCGCCGGTTTGCCCGCACCTCGGGCGCCGTCGGCGGCATCGCCGCACGCGTCGCCGGTGCTCGTGTATTTGGCATCAAGACGGACAAGGCGGCACACGCGGAGGATCTGAAGGTTATTCTCGGCGGCCTGAAAGGGCCGCTGATGAAGGTGGCACAGTTTCTGTCCACCGTGCCCGACGCCCTGCCGGCGGAATACGCCGCGGAGCTGGCGCAGCTTCAGGCCAACGCACCCGCCATGGGCTGGGCCTTCGTCCGCCGCCGCATGGCGAGCGAACTCGGCCCGGATTGGCGGTCGAAGTTCACGTCATTCAATCAGGAGGCCTCGGCCGCCGCTAGCCTGGGGCAGGTACACCGAGCCACGCTGCCGGATGGGACGGACGTGGCCTGCAAGCTGCAATACCCCGACATGCCCAGCACGGTGGAAGCCGATCTGCGTCAGTTGAAGCTGGCGATGGCGGTCTATCACCGGATGGACAGCGCCATCCAGCACGACGAGATCTACAAGGAACTGCGCGAACGCCTGCGGGAGGAACTGGACTACCTGCGCGAAGCCGCCCAGATGCGCCTTTACGGGCTGATGCTGCACGACCAGCCCGGCGTACATGTCCCAGTGCCGTTGCCCGCGTTCAGCACCCACCGCCTGCTGACAATGACCTGGCTGGATGGCCGCCCGCTGATGCACCGCCTCGCCGAGGACCCGCCGCAGGAGGAGCGCAACCGGATCGCCGAGGCGCTGTTCCGAGCCTGGTATGTGCCGTTCTACCGGTATGGCGTGATCCACGGCGACCCGCATCTGGGCAACTACCAGGTGCGGCCCGACGGGTCGGTGAACCTGCTCGATTTCGGCGCCATCCGCGTGTTCGATGCCCGTTTCGTCGCCGGCGTAATCGCGCTGTTTGAGGCAGTGCGCGACAACGACGACGAAAAAGCCCACCACGCCTATGAAACCTGGGGTTTCGTCGATCTGTCGCGCGAGAAGATGGACGTGCTGAACATGTGGGCTCGGTTTTTGTACGAGCCGCTGACCCAGGACCGCGTGCGCCGCATCCAGGAAACGGAAGATCCCACCTTCGGCCGCGACGTCGCCGAACGCGTGCATGCCGGCCTGAAACGCACCGGCGGCGTGAAGCCGCCCCGCGAGTTCGTCCTGATGGATCGTTCGGCCATCGGCCTGGGCGGCGTCTTCCTACGGCTGAAAGCCGAACTGAATTGGAGCCGGCTGTTCCAGGAACTGATCGCCGACTTCAACGAGGCCGCGCTGGCAGAGCGTCAGGCCGCCGCGCTGGCCGAAGCGGGGGTTCCGGCGGCGGGGTAGGGCGGTTCCAGTGACCGGTCGTTCGCGGCACATTATCTTGTTCCCAATTCGGGAACACCGTATGATGCCGCGTGCAGGTCATCGCCAAACGAACCCTGAAGATGTTCTGGATGCGCCATCGTCAGGCGGAGACCCCGCTTCGCGTTTGGCATGCGTCCGTCAGTCATTCGGAATGGTCAGGGCCGGCAGATGTGAAAGCGGAGTTCGGAGCCACCGTGGATTTCATCGGTGACAACCGCTTGATCTTCGATATCGCCGGAAACCAGTACCGGATAATCGCGCACACTGCCTCCGCCTACAAGCGGGTGCTGGTTAAATTCATCGGCACCCACGCGGACGACGACAAAATCGACCCGGAAACAGTGTCATGAACATGGATATCCGACCCCTCAGGACCGAAGCCGATTACGATTGGGCACTGGCTGAGATTGAGCCCTATTTCATCAACCCTCCACCGGTCGATACAGCCGAAGCGGAGCGGTTCGATGTACTCGCCATGCTCATCGAAGCATACGAGGCACGCCATTGGCCGATCGACCCACCTGATCCCGTGGATGCGATCCGTGCGAGGATGGAATTATCGGATTATACCCAAGCCGACCTGGCAAGATTGCTCGGCTCCCGATCCCGAGCCTCGGAGATACTGGCCAGACGCCGAGGTTTGACGATGGAGCAAGCCTATCGCTTGCACCGAGAATGGCACATCCCGGCAGAGGCGTTGATCCGGCCTGTTCAAGGCATCAACGCGGCGTAGCAGAGAACGGTCTGCTCAATCCGGGGGCGCACCAAACGGGGAAACGAACCAATGACCGAACGGCGACCCTTCTACCACGACGGCATGCGCACCTTGCAGGATCGCTTCGACGGCCGCCGCGTCGCCGACGGCCTGGCCGCGCACCGGCGCCGCTATGACTTCTGGCCCGATGATCGCGTCATGATCGAGACCACGCCGTTCTTCTTCATCGCCACCTCGTACGGTGACTATACCGATTGCAGCATGCGCTCAGGCATGCCTGGCTTCGTCAAGATCGTTTCTCCCGGAACCATCGAATTCCCCGAATACGACGGCAACTCCATGTACCGCACGCTCGGTAATATCAAATGCAACCCAAGCGTCGGACTGCTGTTCGTGAAATTCGACGGCAAGACAACGCGCATCCGTATCAACGGCCACGCTACCATTCTGGACGACGCCGAAACGTTGGCACGCCACCACGCGGCCAAGCTGGTCGTCCGCGTAGACTGTGAGTTGTACTCCAATTGCCCCCGTTCGGTGCATGATCTGGAAGGCGGCCGCCTATCCCCCTACCTGCCGCATCCCGGCTACGACCCGCCTGCACCGGACTGGAAAAGCCGAGACTACATCAAGGATATTCT
>DATAZJ010000383.1:0-2775 GCA_036272115.1 Rhodopila sp.
GCCATCCATGTCTTTGTTTTCGCTCGTAAAAGGCGTGGATGCCGACCTCCGTCGGCATGACGGACGGGGTCAAGCGTCGGCATGACGGACGGGGTCAAGCATCGGCATGACGGACGGGGTCAACTGAAGAGTCTGCATCAATGCCGGCTGGTATAACTCGGGTAGGCGGACATCATCGTCCGTGGCAGTGGGATGGACCGTCCGTTGACGTTGACCCTTGCGCTATTGTCATGGCCGGGCGCCTGATTCGGGCGTCCCGGCCATCCGCGCTTCATCGGCTGGTGCGCGAAAGGCCGGGACACGCATAGCGCGCGCCCGGTCATGACGGCATCCGAAGGTCGCTATCCGATCGGCGGCCATGTCGATCCGGTCACGGATACTGGCAGCCCCCGGGCCGGGGACGTGTTGTCCGACCCGGCATTTGTCCAAAATTTGTAACGAGACCACCCCTGGACAACGCGGGCCAACGACCGTTAACCGCTCGTAAAGGGCCGGATTCTATACACACGGCCTGTTCCGGAGGTGAACGCCCATGCTTGCCCTGATGTTGCTCGCAGTCGTCCTGCTGGCTTTGGCCGGTTTGTACGTCCACGACCGCCGGCAGGTCCATCATACGATCCTGCGCAACTACCCGATCATCGGCTACTTCCGCTATTTCGCCGAAACGCTCGGCGAATACATGCGCCAATACCAGTATCTGCCCGACTGGGCCGAACGCCCGTTCAACCGCCTGGAACGCGGCTGGGTGTATCGTTCCGCCAAGGGCGTATCCAACCTGCGCAGCTTCGGCAGCGAGAATGTCCCGGCCTTCGTCTTCCGCAACGCCGCCTTCCCGGTGCTGGATGAGGAAAAGCAGCCCTATCCCGGCAAGCAGATCGGTCTCAGCGAAGGCCCCGGCGCCTGCCGGCAGCCCTATCTCGCCAAAACCTTCTTCAACATCAGCGGCATGAGCTATGGTGCGCTCAGCCCCGCCGCGGTGCTGGCCCTGTCGCGCGGCGCCAAGCTCGCGGGCATCTGGATGGCAACCGGTGAGGGCGGGCTGGCCCCCAACCATCTGGCGGGCGGCTGCGACGTCATCATGCAGATGGGCACGGCGAAATACGGCGTGCGCAACCCCGACGGCACGCTGTCCGAACCCAAGCTGCGGGAGATCGCCGCCCACGAGCAGGTCCGCATGTTCGAGGTCAAGCTGGCCCAGGGCGCGAAACCCGGCAAAGGCGGCATCCTGCCCGGCGCCAAGGTCACGGCCGAGATCGCCGCCATTCGCGGCATCCCCCAGGGCCAGGACAGTATCAGCCCCAACCGTCACCACGATATCGGCAATGTCCGCGAACTCGGCCAGTTCATCGAGCGTGTGCGCGGCGTCACCGGCAAGCCCGTCGGTGTCAAATTCGTTGCCGGTGACACCGAATTCCTGGAAGCGTGGTTCGAAGACTGCATCATCCATCCGGAAGGCTGCCCCGACTACGTGCAGATCGATGGCGGTGAGGGCGGGACCGGCGCCGCGCCCTCCGCGCTGATCGACTATGTCGGGCTGCCGATCACCATCGCGCTGCCCATGGTCGCCGCCGCAAGGGAACGCCACAAGCTGGAGCACCGCATCCGCATCATTGCCTCAGCGAAGCTGATCACCCCGGACAAGGTGGCCTGGGCGCTGTGCATGGGGGCGGACTTCGTGTCTTCGGCGCGCGGGTTCATGTTCAGCCTGGGTTGTATCCAGGCGATGAAGTGCGGCACCGGGCAATGTCCGACCGGGGTGACCGCCGCCAATCCCCGACTGATCGCCGGTCTGGATCCGACCGACAAGGCCACGCGGGTCGCTCATTATGCGATGCAGGTGCGGGAGGAGGTCGAAGTCATCGCCCATGCCTGCGGGCTGACCGATCCCACCGGGTTCCGTCCGAAGCATGTGACGGAAATCGAGCGCGGGGTCGGCGGATTCCGAGCGCCGCAGGGGAGCGACTGACGATTTACGGCGTGGCGGCTGGCTGCCGGGCCGGCTCGGCGTCTTCGTCGGCCTGATCCGCGTCCGCCGCTGTGCCCGGCACCCGATCCGCGTCGGGTGGGGAGCCTGCCAGCTTCGAAAACGTGCCCTTCAGTTGCTCAAGTTCCGCCTCCGTGAGGTCTTCCAGGTCCAGCAGCTTGTTCCGGGCGTCCTGGTTGACGCGGATCAACTCGTCAAGTTTCAGTTGCAGCGCCGACATGTCGCGGTTTTGCGTATTCTGAATGAGGAAGACCATCAGAAACGTGACGATCGTGGTTCCCGTATTGATAACCAACTGCCAAGTATCGGAATAGGCGAATATTGGTCCGGTGATCGCCCAGATCACGATCGCCAGGCAGGCAACGATGAAGGTGGACGCTCGGCCGCATTGGCGGGACGCCCATTGGGCGATGGCTGAAAACGTCGCATTGCCAAAATGGTCTGTGCTGGCATGTCGGTCGTTTCGGTGGCTTGCGTCGTCCATGTTAGCTCCCAACAGGCGCATCTTAATCAAGAAATGACGCGGCGTCATTGCAGAATCAAGATGGCCACGCTTCACCGATGCGGCATAAGCGCCGTCATCGGTCTCGTCGCGGGGCGAGCGCTCGCCGGGTCAGGCCGCGGTTTGAGCGCCGCGCACCAGCCGTCCGGGCAGGCGGCCGGTGGGTGCGCCCTCCCGGCTGACGATCTCGCCTGAAAGCACGGTCGCGATGTAGCCGTCCGCCCGCTGCATCAGCCGCCGACCGCCGGCGGGCAGGTCGTACACGACATGGGGTGCGCGCAGGGTCAGC
>DATAZJ010000384.1:0-4821 GCA_036272115.1 Rhodopila sp.
CCTGGTTCTTCGTCTCCGCAACAATCAGCGCCACGGGTTCGCCGGCATAACGCACCTTACCCTCGGCCAGCAGCGGCTGAGGCAGGAAGCGGAACGGTTCATTGGTCTGGACGTTGGCCTCGACCGTCGGACGCAGCGGGCGCAAACCGTCCGTCGCCACATCCGCCGCCGTCAGGATGGCAACGACGCCGGGCACCCCCATCGCGGCCACGGTGTCGATGCCCTTGATACGTGCATGCGCGTGCGGAGACCGCAGGAAGACCGCATGGGTGACGCCGTCGAAGCGCAGATCGTCCAGGTAGCCCCCGCGGCCGATGACAAAGCGAGCGTCCTCCCGCCGGCGCGGTGAATCGCCAATGACGGCACGGTCGTTCATGGAGTGTCCTCGCGTTTCCTCAGACGCCAGTTTTGGCCGGACGCGAGACCGGGGGCAAGACCGCCCCCGCACCGCCCCCCGTGCCGTAACGGCGTATCACGGCACCGCGCGCGTCTCCGCCAGATGATCGAACCGCCTTTTGTACGTCCCCAACCCCATCGTCTGCGACCGCAATTCGATGATCAGGTCGTGCATTTCCGCCTCCGGCACCAACGCCTCGACGTCGTCCCAGCCGGCCCAGCCGGATCGTTCGGCAAACCCCAGGATCTGCCCACGCCGCCCGGTCAGCAGCCGCTGCGCCCGAGCGGTGTAGTCGTTCGGGACGCTGATCGTCACATGATCGACCGGTTCCAGCAGAACCGGATCGGCCTTCGCCAACCCTTCCTTCATCGCGATCTGCGTCGCTGTCTTGAACGCCATGTCGGAGCTGTCGACGGAATGAAACCCGCCATCCACCAGCGTCACCGAGACATCCACCACCGGATAGCCGAACGGCCCCTTCTTCGTCGCCTCCTCCGCCGCGTCGCCAACCGACGGAATAAAGTTCCGAGGCACCGCCCCGCCGACGACCTTGTCGATGAACAGAAACCCCTCGCCACGCTCCCGAGGCGCGATGTCGATCTTCACGTCAGCGAACTGCCCATGCCCGCCGGTCTGCCGCTTCAGCCGGCCGTGCTCATGCACCGCCTTGCGGATGGTTTCCTTGTAAGCGATCGCCGGCTTCTGCACCGCCAGTTTCAGCCCGTAATCCCGAGCCAGGTGATCCACCACGGTCTGCAGATGCATCTCGCCCTGGCCATGCAGCACGGTCTCACCGTCCTGAGTGATGAACAGCGACGGATCTTCCTCGGCCAGCTTGTGCAACGCGCCGGACAGTTTCACATCGTCCTTCCGATCCGTCGTGGCGACCGCCATTGCGTAGACCGGCGGCTCAGGGTGCGGGAAGGGCAGGGGTTCGGGCTGGCCGCCAGGCGACAACGTCGCCCCGGTCGGCACCCCATCCAGCCGCCCGAACGCGACGATATCCCCCTGCCGAGCGTCCGGGACCTTGGTCATCTCGCCGTTCACATACCGGTAAATCCCGCCGAGACGCGTCCCGCCCAACTGCGCGCCGTCGGAGACCGTTCCACTCCAGATCCGGACATAGGACAGCTTCCCGGTGTGCCCCGCATACACGGTCTTGAACACCTGTGCCCGAGGCGCACCGCCGGCCACGATTTCCCGCCGCTCCGCGGTTTCGGCGGGATCGGGCGCGTCGTGCCGCAGCGCCTTCCACAGCCGGCGCACGCCGGCGGCGTGTTCGGCGGCGCCGACCAGGACCTCGATCACCGCGCCGGCGCACAGATCCTTGCGCATATCGCGATATAGCTCCTCCGGCGTCGGCTTGATGTCCTCCAGCACTTTCTCCAGCAACGTGTCGTCATGATCGGCCAGGGTCTCCACCAGCCGATCCAGCGCGGCCTGCTCCTCTGCCAGCAGCGCATCGGGGATTTGCATCAGTTCCGAGGCCTGTCCCTTGCGGTAGCGGTACGCCCGCTCGCTCATCAGATCGACATAACCGCTGACGGCCTGGCCATCGAAGATCGGCATGTGGCGCAGCACCAGTGGGCTGCCGGCATAGCCCTGTAACGCGGCCAGCGTGTCGGCAACCCCGCCCTCCAACGTGTCGATCTTGTTGATGTAGATGATGTGCGGAACACCTTCGTCCCGCAGCGTCTTCAGCAGCGGCGCCACCATCGCGGCCTTGGCCGGTGTCGGCTCGCAGACCACGACGGCGATATCCACCATCGCCAGCGCCGAACAGGTCTGATGGGCGAACTCGATCGACCCCGGACAGTCCAGGATGGTCCATGGGTCGTCCAAATAGCTGCAATGTCCCAGTCGGATCTCGGTGGTCGTCGGGCGGTTGCGCGGATCGGCCGGTCGCTTCACCGGGGCGCCCGCTGCATCGAGCAGCGCCTCGAAAAGCGTGGATTTTCCGCTGCCGTAAGGCCCCACCAGAGCCACCGAGCGGGGACTTCTGCCGTTTTTGTTTCCGGACATGGTCGCACCTCCTTCGTTAGTGGAAGGCGCCAGCCGAGATGCGGGCCCGTGCGTAGCGGGCACCCGGAGCGCCCTCGCCAAACGATGCTAGCGCAAAATCCGGGGAAGGGGAGTCGTGTCCCGACGAAATGCGCCGTCACACCCGATCCGAGGCAGGGTCAGGCCACGCATCACCCCTCGGCGGACGTACGAAACCCGGTAAAGCGACTGGGAATGCGCTGGATCGCGGATATCGTGGCGCGTCGGGTCGCCGCGTCTGTGCCGGGCGCAAAGTCGAGCGACACTGTATCGACAATACCGCCATACCGCTTCTCGATCGCTTCCGGCAGCGCGTCATACGTCGCCCGCGCGACGAACAGGTCCAGCACGTCGTCCGGCACCTGCGCCGCCATCTGGTTCCACTGGCCCTGCTTCGACATCTCGGTCAGCTTCACGCCCAGGTCGCCAACCCCATGCAGGTCGAACACCCCGCGATAAGCCGGCGTCGAGCCGTAGAAGGCGACACGATAACGCACCTTCTCCGCCGCTTCCCTGACCGAGGCGTCATCAGGACCGGTGGCAACAAAGCCGCCGCCGGTGATCTCGAACGTCTCGAACGATTTGCCGGCAGCGGCCAGTTCCGTCGCCAGCAGCGGCCGCACGACTTTCTCCAGATAGTCGCGCGTGGCGAAGCTGTGCAGCCGGACGCTATCGGCCACCCGGGCGGCGGTCTTCAGCATCAGCGGCCCCACGGCGGCCATCGCGATCGGCGGCAACGGCAGCCCCTGCGGACCCGGCGAGAACTCCGGCGTCATCAGCGAGAAATGGTAATACTTCCCCTGGTAATTCAGCTTCTCCCCGGTCTCCCAGCAGCGGAAGATCGCCCGCAGGGCCTCGACATATTCCCCCAGACGAGCCGCCGGCGCGATCCACGGGGTGCTGAACCGCCGTTCGTTATGCGCCTTGATCTGGCTGCCCAGACCCACGACAAAGCGGCCCTTCGAGTGCCGGTTCAGGTCCCACGCCTGGTTGGCGATCACCATCGGACTGCGCGGAAACGCGATGGCGACGGACGGCACCAGCGCCACCCGTTCGGTCGCCAAGGCGGCAAATGCGAGCGGGGCGAACGGATCGTGTTTCAACTCACTGGCGGTGACGGCATCGGCGCCGTCGTCTTCCGCCTGCCGAGCGACCGTGGCACATGCTCGCCAATCCGCCACCGGCAGTCCAATCGAAACCCGCATCATGTCCCCTTTTGCGCATGGTTCGCCGCAATTGTGCGGCAATCGAACCCGGCCGGCAAATTCCGCCATCGGGCTTCGATATTGTTGCTTCCGCAGTCCCGATCGGCCATCATCCCGTCAATCCAAAGAACGGAGCGTCCCATGGCCAGAACAGTCAATACCGCCGGCCTGAATTTGATCAAAGGCTTCGAGGGCTGCGTGCTGACGGCCTATCAGGATGTCGCCGGTATCTGGACCATCGGCTACGGTCATACGGCGGGTGTTACCGGCGGCATGGTGTTCACGCAGGACCAGGCGGACCAGGCGTTGGCCGGTGATCTGCTCAGCACGGAAACGTCTGTCAACAAGGCCGTGTCGGCAGCGAACACGTCGGACAACCAGTTCGCCGCCATGGTGTCGTTGACCTATAATATCGGTTCGGGGAATTTCGCTTCCTCGACCGTTCTGCGGGAACATCTGGCGGCCCAGATACAACCTGCCGCCGATGCATTCCTGATGTGGAACAAGGCCACGATCAACGGCGTCCTGCAGGTGGTGAACGGGCTGACCAACCGGCGAACCGCCGAACGGTCCCTCTATCTGACATGACGGCCGCCTGGGTTCGCGGATGCGTCGTGCTGGCCGGATGCCTGGCCTGCCTGCATCCGGCTGTCGCGGCGATGTCTTGCGACCAATCGATCGGCGCCGCAAAGGCGCACAAGCTGGTAGACCAGTGCCTGATGGTGTCTCCGGCGACGCATCCGCCCTGCAACGCGGCGAATGACTGTGCCTTGATCCAGGACGAAATCCGTCGCGGCTGCGCGCTTCTCGACAAGGACAAACCGGCGTTCTGCGCGCAGTACCGTTAGCGAGGCCGACCCGAACCTTGGCCTGGGCCGGATTGATGCTCTAACCTCTTGGCGTGAATAAGGGGGACACCATGGGCAGTCTGGACGGCAAGGTCATCATCGTGACCGGGGCAAGCCGCGGGATCGGCGCGGCAGCGGCGGAAGCTTTGGCGAAAGCAGGCGCCACCGTGGTGTTGACCGCCCGGGACGCCAAGCTAACCGAGCAAACCGCCCAATCCATCGGCCCCGCCGCCTCCGCTCGGTCCTGCGATGTGTCCGACTACGCGGCGTTCGAAGCGCTGGTCAGCGAAACCAAATCCAGGTTCGGCCGGCTCGATGCGCTGATCAACAA
>DATAZJ010000385.1:0-1639 GCA_036272115.1 Rhodopila sp.
CACAGGCGGCGTTGCTCAGCGGCATCCCGCAGGCGCCGAGCCGCCTCGCCCCGCGCGGATCCGGATTGGCCCGCGCCGTGACCCGAGCGCGGTTGGCGCTGAGTGCCGCCGGACTGCCGCCGGATACGCTGGCACAGGCCCACGCCGAACTGGAGCACATGATCGTGGTGCCTGTCCGCCACCGGCCGGCGGCGCTGCAAACGGTGCTGCGGCTGGCGGCGATGGCTCGGGACGCTGGCGCCATCCGGTTGCGCGCCACGCTGGATCTTCCCACGCAGGACTGGGTAGCCCGCATGGCGACGGCGCAACTGGCCGAGTGGCGGCATTTCGGGGCGCAACAGGTTGCCGTCATGGTCGTGCAGCGCGGCACACGGGCGGTGCTGGCTGACGTGGCCTCCGCCGGGTACGCGTCCCGGCCGGGCGGCGCCATCGACTACACCATGGCGCAACGCTCGCCGGGCAGCACGTTGAAGCCGTTCCTGTATGCGCTTGCGCTGCAACGGGGCCTGATCGCGCCGCAGGACATCCTCGCCGACGAGCCGGAGGGCGCCGCCGGGATCGTCAATGCCGACCACGACTTCCTCGGGCCGCTGCTGCCGCGCCAGGCGCTGGCGAATTCCCGCAACGTGCCGGCCACCAACCTGCTGCGCCGGATTGGACTGCCGGACGCGTTCGACTTCCTGCGCCGCCTGGGGCTGCACCACCTGGACGGGCCGCCGGAACGATTCGGACTGGCGATGGCGATCGGCGCCCTGCCGACGAGCCTGGACCGGCTGATGCGTGCCTACACGACCCTGGCCGAGGACGGCATGGACGACGATCTGGCCTGGTTCGAGGGCATCGACCCCGACCCGCAACGCGTTATTACTTCCGACGCCGCCCGACTGGTCGGTCGTTTTCTTAGCGATCCGATGGCTCGGCTGCCCAGCTTTCCGCGTTACGGGTCATCGGAGTTCCCGTTCGCGGTGGCGCTGAAGACCGGGACGTCGCAGGGCTATCGGGACGCGTGGACGGTTGCCTGGTCGCACAAATACGTGGTGGGCGTGTGGGTGGGACGAGCGGATGCCGGGCCGATGCGGCAACTCAGCGGGGGCCGGGCGGCGGCGCATCTGGCGCAGAAGGTGATGCTGCGGCTGCATGGCGCCCTGCGCACCGATCTGGTGGCCGGGGACTTCGCCGCCCCGGCTGGGCGTGATCGAACGGAGTTGTGCCCCGATCCGGCCTGCGCGGAACACTTGACCGAGTGGGTCGATCCGGGCACGCCGTTACATCCCCGGACCGAACCGGTGCCGCTGGCGATCGTGCAGCCGGAGCCGGACAGCCATGTCTGGCGCAACCCCGAGGTGCCGGCGGCGGCGAACCGGCTGGTTCTGCGTGCGTCCGCGCCGCCGCAGGTGCGGCAGATCGTGTGGCTGGTGGACGGAAAGCCGGTGGCGGTGGGTGCGCCTGATGCGCCGCTGTACTGGACGATGGTTCCGGGGCGGCACCGGTTCCAGGTGCGGCTGCCGCTGCAGGACGATGCGTCCCGTCCGTTGGCGATCGTGGTGGAGTAACAGCCGGTGCGCCCGAGAGAAGGCTTAGGCCGCAATGGGTGGAAAACGGACCACCGCGGCCGATCCTGGGCCTTCCAAGCGGTTCC
>DATAZJ010000386.1:0-37508 GCA_036272115.1 Rhodopila sp.
TGCCGGCGTGGCGCCGCCTCGGCCCAACAGGACGATGTTGCGGGCGCCACGGGCGAGGAGGAAGCGGGCGAACAGCAGGCCGAGGCTGCCGCAGCCGCCGGTCAGCAGGTAGGTGGCGTCAGGGGTCACTCGCAGCGTCCGCAAAGCCGGCAGGCGCGGGGACCTGTCAAGGCAGGCCGCGTAGAGCGCCGGTGCGGCCGAGCGACGAATGGCTAATTCGGGTGCAGGCAGGTCGGGCGCGGCCAGAACGCGGTGCAGCAGCGCGACTTCCTCCGCGCCGGGAGACGGCGACAGGTCGATCCGCCGGCAGCCCAGTTCCGGGTATTCGGCGGCGGCAGTGCGCAACAGGGCCCATAGCGGGCCGGCGCCGAGATGTTGACCGGCGGCTGCCGCGCCGGTGCGGATGGGTGCGTCGTCGTGGATGGTCGCGTCAGCGTGGAGAGGCGCCTGGGTGCCGCGGGTGACCAGCCACAGCGATGGCGGCTTGGCGGTCGTCGCGCTCAGCGCCGTCAGCGTTGACAGGACAGCGCGCAGTCCGGCGCGTTGGGCGGCCGGCGGGTCCGGGTCCCCCATCGCCCCATCCGTCAGCAGCAGAATGTGGGTTGGCGACTCCGTCAGGGACGCCGTCAGGGCATCGAAGGGGCGCAATGTGGCATCAAGCAGGCGGGCGATGCCGGCGGCGGCCGTGTCCGCGGGGTCGGCCAGCACCAGCAGGCGGTGCGATGTCGCCGGGCCGGCCGGCGGGGCGGCGATCTCTCGCCAGTTGACCTGGTAAAGCGCGGGTTCCGGCCGAGTGTGTTTTGTCGGGGATGCGGCGGTGTCCGACCAGGGGTCGAAACCGGGTTGCCAGAAACGCGTCCGCTGCCAGGGATAGGTGGGGATGTCGGGCAGCACCGGGGGCGGCGGGTGCAGGCGGTCCCAGCGCAGGTCGAACCCCTCGGCATACAGCGCCGCCAGCGCCTGGGTCAGCGCATCCTGTCCCTGGTTCCGACGCAGCGTGGCGATCGGGGCGGCGGCGGCTTCGGTGCCCTCCAGGCACTCGGCCAGGGACCGTTGCAATGCCGGATGCGGGCCGATTTCCAGGAAATGGGTGGTTTCGTCGCGGCGCATCGCGGCCACCGCATCGGCGAACCGCACGGTGCCGCGGACATTGCCCTGCCAATAGGCCTGGCCGATATCCGCCGCGTCGGCCCGGCGGCCGAGGACGGTGGAATAGAACGGCAGGCGGGCCGGGGCGGCGGACAGGCCGGTCAGTTCGACCGCCAGGGCCTCGGCGGCCGGGGCCATCTGCCGGCTGTGGAAGGCGAAATCGACTTCGAGGCGCTGGCAGGGCAGTGAGCGTGCCTCCAGCGCCGTGGTCAGGGCCGCCACCTCGGCGAGCGGCACGGAGAGCACCACCGACAGCGGGCTGTTGATGGCGGCGATCTCTACATGGTCGGACAGGAAGGCGGCGACATCGGCGGGCGAGGCAGCGACCGCCAGCATCGCGCCCTGGCCGGCGGCCTGCTGCATCAGCCGCCCCCTTGCAGTGACCACGCGGCAGGCCTGCGCCAGCGTGAGCATGCCGGCGGTGTGCAGCGCGGCGACCTCACCGCAACTGTGGCCGACCACGCAATCGGCGACGACGCCCAGATGGGCCAGCAATTCGGTCAGTGCGTATTGCACGGCGAAGATTGCCGCCTGGGCGCGGTCGGTGCGGGCGATCTGCGCGGCGCTGTCCGGCTGTTGCAGCAGAGCGGCCACCGACCAGCCGGCGATCGGCTCGATCAGTGCGTCGCAGGTCTGTATCGCGGCGCGGAACACTGGTTCGCGTTGGATCAGGGCCGCGCCCATGCCGGCCCATTGGGCGCCTTGCCCGGTGTAGACGAAGCCGAGGGCCGGGCGCAGGTCCGGCCGCCGCCGTCCCACCGCCAGGCCTTCGACCGGCTGGCCGGTGGCGAGGGCGGCCAGTTGCCGCACAAGATGGTCGGCGTCGGTGAAGCGCAGCGCGGCCCGGTGGCGGAGGTGGCCGCGCCGCAGGGCCGCCGCCGCGGCGATCGCGTGCGGCGGAACGGTGGGATTTGCCAGCGTGTAGCCGTGCCAGCGTCGAGCCAGGGCGCGCAGCGCGGCCGGACTGCCGGCGGAGACGGGCATCAGGCTGGCCTGTCCCCCGGGTTCGGCAGTGGTGGCCGCGACGGCGGGCGCTTCCTCCAGCACCACGTGGACGTTGGTGCCGGCCAAGCCGAAGGCACTGACACCGGCGCGGCGGGGGGTGTCGCGTCGCGGGATCGCTTCGCCGCCGTGGGGGGCGCGGACGGCGAGATGGTCCCAGTCGAGATGCCGGTTTGGTGTCGTCAGATGCGGACTGGGCGGGATGGTGCCGGATCGCAGCACCAGCGCGGCCTTGATCAGGCCGGCGATGCCGGCGGCACTCTCCAGGTGGCCGATGATGCCCTTGACGGAGCCGACCGGCAGCTTGCCGTCCGGACGCGACCCGAACACCGCGTCGAGGGCGCGTATTTCGATCGGATCGCCCAAGGGCGTGCCGGTGCCGTGCGCTTCCAGGTAGTCGATGGTCGCCGCGTCGGCGCCGGCACGGTGCAGCGCCCGTTGGATGACGCGCGACTGGGCCGGGCCGCTGGGCACGGTCAGCCCGCTGCTGCGCCCGTCGTGATTGGCGGCGGATGCCAGCACGACCGCGAGGATGGGATCGCCATCCGCCCGCGCGGCCGACAGCGGCTTCAGCACCACGACGCCGCAGCCCTCGCCGCGGACGTACCCGTCGGCCGCGTCATCGAACGGGCGGCAGGCGCCGCTGGGCGACAGCGCGCCGAGTTGGCCCAGGCTGGCGTAGCCGGGCGGCGCCAGGATCAGGTTGACGCCCCCGGCCAGCGCCATGGTGCAATCGCCGGTGCGGAGGCTCTCGGCCGCGAGATGCACGGCCAGCAGCGAGGACGAACAAGCGGTGTCGACGGCGAGTGCCGGCCCCTGAAAGCCGAAGGCGTGCGCGATGCGCCCGGCGGTGAGCGAGGGGGCGGAGCCGGTGTAGGCATAGGGGCCGATGCGGTCGGCGATGCCGCTGTGGAATTGTGCCAGGGCGTAATCGGCGTTGCTGATGCCGACGAATACGCCGACGTCCTGCCCGGCGAGGTTGGGGATGTCCTGGCCGGCGGCCTCCAGCGCCTCCCACGCCACTTCCAGCAGCAGACGGGCCTGCGGATCCAGCGCCTCGGCTTCGCGCGGCGCCATCTGGAAGAAGTCGTGATCGAAACCGGCGATTTCCGGCAGGAAGCAGCCGACGACCGGCGTGGTTGGCGAGCCGCGTTCGGGCGGCAGCGGGCCGGCGGTGTTGATGCCGGCCTGGAGCAGCGACCAGAACCGGGCCGGGTGGTCGGCGCCGCCGGGAAAGCGGCAGCCGATGCCGATGATGGCGATGGGTTCCGCGGCCCGCGTGACCGGGGCCGTCGCCGGTTGGGGTGTCGTGGCTTCGGCGCCCACCATGTCATCGATGAAGGCGGCGAGGTCGTGCAGCGTCGGCTGCTCGAACGGCAGCGACACGGGAAGGTCCAGGGCCAGCGCATCGACGCACCAGGCGTGCAACGACAGCACGCGGCGGGAATCGAGCCCCTGTTCGAACAGGGACCGATCGAGTTCGATGTTCGGGGTATCCAGCACCTCCTCGACGCCACGGCGCAGCAGGGCGAGCAGCAGGCGCCGCCGTTCCGGTCCGTGCGCGGTGCGCCAGGGGCTGTCGGCATGGGTTTTGGCATCGGCGGCGGACGCGTCGGCAAATTCGCCGGCGAGGAAGCGCTGGACCAGCTTGTAGCGCTCGATCTTGCCGCTGCTGGTCTTCGGCACGGCGGCGATCGGCACCACGTGGTCCACCAGCAGGCCGCCGGCGCGCATCAGCCGCGTGCGCAGCGCCCTGGCCAGTTGGGGGAAATCCTGGTCCGCGACGCGGGTTTGCACGAACAGGACCAGCAATTCCCGCTGGGCGACCGGATCGGGCACGCCGCAGGCGACGACGCGGCCGAGTTCCACGCCCGGCACGTCCTCGGCCAGCCGTTCGAGGTCCTGCGGGTAGTAGTTCTGGCCGGCCTGGATGATGATTTCCTTGATCCGGCCGGTGAGGACCAGGCGGCCGTCGGTGAGGTACCCGGCGTCGCCGGTGCGCAGCCAGCCATCCGGCGTGAACAGGGCGGCGGTGGCGGCGGGGTCGCGGTAATAGCCGCCGGCCATGCTGCGACTGTTGAGCTCGACCGAACCGACCCGCCGTTCGGGCAGGACGGTTCCGTCACGATCGGTGATGCGAAGAGTGACGCCGTTCATCGGCAGGCCGATCTCGACCAGGCTGATGGCGTCCCGGGAAGCGGCCGGCGGACGTATGGTGGCGCCCAGGGTCAGATGATGGCGGTCGACTTCGTGGACCCGCATGGCGTCGCCGGGATTTGGGAACGCCACGCCGAGCGAGGCCTCGGCCAGGCCGTAGCCGGGGAACATCGCCGAACGCCGCAGGCCGGACGGTTCCATCCGGTCCTGAAAGTCGTCGCACAGATCGGCGCTGATCGGTTCGGCGGCGTTGAACAGCAGGCGGATGCAGGACAGGTCCCAGTCGCCGGCGGCATCCGGCCGCAGCAGCTTGAGGAAATGCTTGATACCGAAATTGTTGGCGCACAGAACACTGGCGCGATGCGCCGCGGTCTTGGCCAGCCACAGCGACGGCCGCTGCACGAACAGCCGGGTGGGCATCAGGCATTGCTGCGCGCCGATCGCCAGCGGGATCAGGTGCCAGCCGATCAGCCCCATGTCGTGGGTCAGCGGAAACCAACTGAGGAACACGTCGTCGCGGGTCATCCGCGCGCTGGATGCGAAATCGAACAGATGCGTCAGCAGATGGCCGTGCCGCAGCACCACGCCTTTCGGGTTCCCCGTCGATCCCGAGGAAAATTGCACGAAGGCGATATCATCCGGTCCGGCGGTGTCGTCGATCCGGCCGGGCGCCGCTGCCTGAGACAACGCGGCGGCGTAGGACACGCCATGGATGCCGGTTTCGACGCGGTCGGCGAGCAGGAACGGCTGCCGCAGCAGGCCCATGATGCGGGTCAGCTTCAGCCGATGTTCGTCGGTTGACAGCGGCTGCACCGGCACCGCGACCAGGCGGCCGAGCAGACAGGCCCAGAAGGAGACGACGAAGGCGTGCGGATCGGTCAGTGCCAGGACCACTTCGTCGCCGGCGGTCAGTCCGTACTGCTGGAGGACGCCGAGGAGGACGGTGGCTTGCGACAGAATCTCGTGGTATGAACTGAATAATTCCCGATCGGAGCCATTTATGAAACGAATGCCGGCGGCGCCGTTGGCATGTCGCAACAAATCGACGAGGTTTCCGGGCGTGGCCGTCCCCATCGAGACCATTTCCGACGGTGCGTTACCCCCCGGCAGCGGCACCAGTCTCAGGCCCTCATCCACCTCTCCCTCATCCCCTTCAATGCCCATTTGTCGTAAGGTCGATTACGCGCAAGAAATCCGTGCGCCGGTTGGCCAAGACGGGCTGGGCAGCCGTTGAGACGCACGCGCGGGCGCGAATTCCGATCGTAACATTGGCAACAAAACCATTGGCTCACCCTGGCGGGCGAGGTGACAGACAGAAGTGCATACGGTCCGGAATCGATCGGCAGCCGCGCCGATTGCATGCGAAAACCGGGGCATTCCGCGCCGATATTCACGGAGCGGAACGGCCCACCTGTCGTCAGGCGTGCGCATCTCGACTGATCCTGGTCCGAACGACGAAGCTGATCGCAACTTGGCGGGATCGAATGCGGCCTATCTGCCGCATTCGATGTTTCGCAAGCCTTAGGCCGCGGCCGTCGCCTCGTGCGCGGTGACCGGTTCGCTGTGCGCCTTGCGATATTCCGCGTAGTAATGTTGCCGCATCGCATCGGGGTCGAGGTTCAGCAGTGTGCCGCCTGATTCGAAATGCTGCAGGAACACATGACCGAGTGCATAGGTCGATGCGGCGGCGGCGGCGGGTTCGACGAACGTGCTGAGGAACGTTCCGACAACAGGAAAAACCTTCATAAGGCTGGCGACCGGTGCGGCAACCAGGACGGCGCCGCCGCTGCCGACGACCACGCCGATAATGCGCTTGATCGCGTCAGCGCGGAACGGCACGCCGTAGACCCTGGCAAGCTGCTGCACCATGCGCACCTGCACCGCGGTAATGGCGGCCAGGTCGAGCAGCGGAAACGGCACAAGACCCGCACCTGTCGCCCAACCGACTTTCGACTTGATAATACGCAGGGCCTCTGCCTGTTGATTGCTTGCTTCTGACATTGCCTAATCCTTTTCCACCCTGGTGTATCCGGCATCACGGCAGGTCGTGTTTGACCCGCCGGAAGTCCTTACGCCGAGCGCGCGCATTCATAACGGCTCCGTTGGCCCCTGGCAACCAAAACTGGTGCTTTCCGCCAGCCTGCTGTGCATGCATGCCATTTGGCCGGTTGGCGCTACTATCAGGCCGGTTTTCGGCCGCGGAGGCGATCCGAGGCGGCCTGGAGACACGGCGAAAAGGCAACAAGGCCATCGGGGACTGAAAGCCTGTGCCACGAGAAGATAACACGATCATCGCCTGAGCAAGTAAAAAAACATCCACCATCGTGTATAAAATTAAAAAATGATAAATAAACGACACATGGCCCAAAGTGCCATCTATCGGTCCGGTGCCGCGACGACGGTCATTCGAGAACACTTGAAAATCGTAACAATCGCACCTAGAAGCGTTGCATTCCAATCGTCGCCTCGGAATTGTTGTATGAATCAGTGTGAATCCCCGGCCTTGCGCCACAAGCCGATCGCGGCCCGGCCGCCACAATTCCGTGCCCGAGCCGGATCGATCCCTGAAGCCTCGATTCCAGGGCATATCGATGGATGCGTTGCGACGGCAACGAGATCGTCGCGTCCGATGCCGGGAGGGCAATCCCGATCGCGGGCGCGGCCCAGCCGATCCCATCACCATTCCGCATACCGCGTCGAACGCAGGAAAACCGGGCAAAAGCGACCGGAACCGGGAGAGAAATGCATGACCATACGGCGGAGATCGCGCCCCACACATCCCGGCATCGGTGCCCGCGGTGTCCTGCTCGCCCTGCTGGGCGTTGGTCCGGCGTTCGCGGCGTCGCCGCCACCGACCCCGGCAAGCGGCACCGTCGGCCAGCAGCAATTGCAAAATACCGGCGACCGCGCGGCGAGCTTCGCGAGCCAGGGCTATGTCCCCGGCCAGGATGTGCCGCCGCAACTGGCCGGGGTGACGCCGACGCCGGCGCAGCAGCACATGAGCTTCCAGATCGCCGATATCGTCGTCGAGGGATCGACGGTGTTCCGGCCGGATGATTTCAAGTCGCTGACGCAAAGCCATATCGGCCGGCAGGACACGCTGGCCGAACTCTACGGGCTGTCGGAGGCGATCTCGGCGAAATACCGGGCAGCGGGCTATCCGTTCACCGAGGTGCGGGTGCCCGGACAGCGGCTGACCGACGGGCGGCTGGTCGTGCGGGTCACGGAATTCAGTGTCGGCGAGGTGGACTTCACGCTGGATGGGCACCCGGTGCCCGCGCCTGCCGCGTTGCAGCCGGCGGTGGCGCAAATCCTGGCCTCCCAGCCAGTCCGAACGGCGACGCTGGAGGCGGCGCAGACGCAGGTCGCGTCGATGCGGGACGTGCGCCTGGCCACGGTGCGGCTGCAGCCGCTGCGGCAGGGCAAGCTGCGGATGACCGTGCTGATGGTGCGTCCCGGCGACACCGGTGTCGCCATCCAGCCGGCGCTCGGCGCCGCCGGCACGGGTACCGCGGCCGATGCGTTGCGGATCAACCTGCGGCAGATCCATGTGACCGGCGGCAGCGGGCTGACCGAAGCCGACCTGGCGCCGATCTATGCCAATGCGCTGGGCCACGTGGTGACGCTGGGGCAATTGCACGACATCGCGCGGCGGATCGCCGAACGCTATGTCGTGGCGGGGCATTTCGGCACCACCGCCGAGGTGCCGCCGCAGGTGGTGCATGACGGCGTGGTGGCGATCGAGGTGCATGAACTGATCGTCAATCGCGTGCAGGTGCATTTGAACGGCAAGCCGGTGGCGCCGGGCGACCTGCTGTACAACGCGGCGAATGCCATCACCGAGGATCAGCCGGTCCGCACCGAAACCATCCAGCGCCAGCTATATGTGCTGAATCACATTCCCGGCGTGCTGGTGCAAAGCGTCATTCCGCCGGTGATCGACGACCCGGCGGCGGATGTCTACCTGACCCGCAAGCCGATCACCTTCACCACCGCAATGGACAACCGCGGCAGCTCGGTCGCCGGGCCGCTGGAGGTCGGCGCGATGATCCAGGAAGACGGCCAGCTTGGGCTGAACGAAGAAATTCAGTTGATGACGCTGAAGCCGGTGACCCTAAAGGAGCTGACCTACGCCGCCATCCAGTGGATTCAGCCGCTGACGTCCAGCGGCCTGGTCGGCACCTTCATGTACAGCAAGACCGAGGCATATCCCGGCGGCTACCTGGCACCCAGCGACATCGCGGCACTGGGCGATATGGTGAGCCTGGGGTTGAGTTATCCGATCGTCGCCAACGCCCATCTGTCATCGCTGGTCACCGCCGGGCTGGATGTGTTCAACAACTCCTCCAGCGCGCTTGGCGGTGCATTCACGACGAGCGACGAACGCAGCCGGGCGGTGAATATCGGCTTCCTGACAACGATCAATGACAGCCTGGGCGGGGTCACCACGGCGAGGACGGTGTATACGCAGGGGATCGACGGGCTCGGCGCGCGACCGAACGGCGACCTGCTGAATTCTCGTCCCGGGATGAAACTGAATGCCGGCAAGTTCCTGCTGGATGTACGCCGCGACCAGCCATTGCCGATGGGCCTGCAACTCAGTGCCGGGCTGAAGGCGCAGCGTGCCCTGGCACCGCTGCCGGCGGCGCAGGTGATGACATTCGGCGGGGTCGATTTCGGCCGGGCATACGACAGCGGCATCATCTCCGGCGACAGCGGTGTCGAGTGGAAGATGCAACTGTCGAAACTGTTTCCGACCGGCAATCGGTTCATACCGGTGGTACAACCATACGCCTACTACGATATCGGCGAGGTGTGGAATGCGCTGACGACACCGGGCTATTCGTCCAGCGCATCGGCGGCGTCCACGGGTGTGGGTGTCAAGGTATTAAGCAGTCTGGGTCTGGGTGGTTCCGCCGAAGTGGATTTCCCGTTGACGCATGGGGCGACGCTGCAACCGGGCGAGACAAGCAAAAAATCACCACGCGTGTTTTTCCTCGTGTTCGCGCAGTTCTGAGACGGGCTGGCAACGAAGTCATGGAGGCCGGCACGATGATTTCTTGCAGCACCCAGGTGAGCTGTAGTAGCAGGTTCTTGCGCAAGCCTCACGATTTGCGTTCGGCAGTCAGCAGGGAACAATGGAAAACGTCGCCCGCGGCGAAAAAGCACGCCGAATAGCGCACGGCTATGTTGGCTGGTCGGTGGGCGCGGGACTGATCCCGTTCCCGCTGGTGGATGTCGGCAGCCTTGTCGTGCTGCAAGTGAAGATGCTGACCGAAATCGCCAAGGTCTACGAGGTGCCGCTGGAGCGTGAACGCGCGCGCACCCTGGTGATGAGCGCGGTGGGTGGGTTGGCGCCGCAAGGGCTGGCGCTGACCGGCATTCCGGCTTTGCTCAAGTTCGTTCCCGTGCTGGGTACGCTGCTGGGCGTCGCGGTCATGCCGGCGGCGGCGGCGGGCAGTACCCTTGCGCTGGCGGACCTTTTCATCCGGCATATCGAAACATACGGCAGAGTGCCTGATCGTGCCTGCGCCCAACTGACGCATTCACCAGCGGAACCTGTTGCGGCGGTTGTCCCGCCGCCGGCCGTTGTCGAACCCACGGCATCGGATTTGCCCCCAGCGCCGCCCCCCGCGACACCGGTGGCCGATGCTGCCGTGGACGAACCGGCGGCGCCGCCAGCGGCGACCGCCGGACAGGCCGCGGCGGAGGAGCCGGGATCGGCAGGGCCAACCGTTGAGCCCGCGACGGTTATCGAGACGCCGTCCGGCACGCTCCAGGAAGGCGCCTCCGTCGAGGAGGGGTCCGAACCAGACGAACCGGACGACGCGACCGCGGTGCCTGATCCCGCGTCGGATACCGATGCGGAGCGACCCGTTCGGCGCCGTCCGGCGGGCGCACGCACGCGGCGGCGTTCCCCGCCGACGGAAACATCATGAGCGGTATGCAGGCTCCCCTCGACGCCGGCACCGACGAGACCGAACAACCCATCCCAGTCAACTTCAGCCTGCGGCGCGGGTGGGGGTGGCTGGCAAGCAAGACACGAAAAAACAACCAGAACGGACGGCGCAGTCATTTCGGGCTGATCATTACGCTGGTCATGCTGCTGATGGTTGCCGTGTTCCTTATCCCGTTGAGCGTGGTGTTCATCGGGCCGGGCAATGGCGGCGTGCTGTGGAAGCGGTTTGCCGGCGGCACGCAGTTCCAGACGGCTCTGGGCCAGGGTTTCCAACTGATCTGGCCGTGGGACCGCATCTATATCTATAACCTGCGGTTGCAGCAGTGGCACGAGGACCTTTACGCACTGACCAGCGACGGGCTGTCGCTTTCGGTGGAGGTGGCGGCGCGCTACCGGCTGTCGGCCGACAACCTCGCCTATCTGCAGGATGCCGTTGGGCCCGACTACGTCGCGAAGGTCATCAGCCCGCAGGTCGGTGCCGCGGTGCGCAAGCTGATCGCGCTGTATCCGGTTGAATCGCTGCTGGGGCCACTGCGCAACCAGGTGCAGGAGGTGATCTTCAATACGCTGACCGATCGCAACCGGCTGAACGAGATCGGCGCGCTGGACGCCGGCACCGGGTCCGATCGCCCCCCGATCGGGCTGCCGCCGCCGGATGACCGTCGGACGGCGCATGCAAGCCGCGACGGCCTTGTCAACGTCAAGGTCAACACGCTCAACCGGCCGCTTATCCTGCTGCAGGATCTGCTGATCAGCCGCATCGTCATGCCGGAATCGGTGCAGGCGGCGATCAATGCCAAGTTGGAGGAGGCGCAGCACGCGCAGGAATACAATTATCGCCTGGCGGCGGAGCGCGATGAGGCCGAACGGCAGGCGATCAAGGCCGAAGGGATACGGCGCTTCGAGGATATCGTTGGCCGCAACCTGACCCAGGGCTATCTGACCCTGCGCGGCATCGAGGCCACTCAGGCGTTGGCGTTATCGTCGAATGCGAAGGTCATCGTGGTCGGCGGCAACCAGGGTCTGCCGCTGATTCTGAATACCGGCGACGGCACGGTTCTGGGCAACGGCGCCACCGGGCCCGGTGTCTCGCCGGCGAAACCGGCTCAGCCGCCCACCGGCATACTGCCGGCCGCCGTGGCGCCCAAACCCGCGATGCCGGAGAGTGCCCCGTCAACCACCGCACCTTCGACCACCACACCGGCGGCCGTGCAGAGGCCCTGAGCGCAGGAGCGCGGGATCGGCCCGCTAGCGTCCCGAATCTGAAGTTCGCCACAGTGGGCGAACCTCAGATTCGAAACAATAGCTCGTTATTTTCAGGTTTGTTTGAGTGACCGGTTGACGCGGGAAATCGCGGTCGCTTCGTGACTCGCGCTTTTCCGCGATCGGGCACTCGAGCGCTTTCAGGCTGACTGTAGACAGCCCGTGCGCTAGCGGTTGGTCTGCGCCTGGTTGGATTGGGTGAACCAGGCGATCACCTCGACCGCACGATTGAAGTGCTGCAGGTGGTCCAGCACGTTCGCCTCCTGCCATTTCGGCTGGTATGGCCCGGTCTGCAACGCCGACAGGTTCTGCAGGAAGGCCGCGATCATGGCCGAGATCATCTTTTGTCGCGGCGAACCCACCGGCTGGACCGACGTCACCAGGTACACCGGGCTGGCCACCGTCGGCACGATCGTGCCGGAAGGAACCATGCGCGGATAGTCGGGATTGGTCAGGGTGGCGGGCCGGAACCAGGACGACAGCCAGTTCTTCGCCTTCGCGTCCCACGTGATCGGCACAAAGTGCAGACTGCCGATCACCGGGATATCGCGAAAGATATCCGCCGGTTTGCCGGCAACGAAGACGACGGCGGCAGGGTCGCCGCGGGGCACGCCTTCCAGCGCCACGGGGATCGGCCGATTGTCGTATTTCGGGCGGATGCCCAGCAGTTCGAACATCCGCCGAGCGATCACGTCGCTGCCGCCGCCGGGCGGCCCCACATTCACGGTCAGGCCGTCGAGCGAATACACACTCTCGATGAGTTGTGTCGCGACGATATGCGTTTCCTCGAAATACAGTTCGCTGACGTAGGCCAGGCGATTGGTGATCTCCGGCAGCCAGCCGGCGACGCGCACCGTGTCCAGCATGATGCCCGACACCACGGCGGCATCGATGAAGTCCAGCTCAACCAGGTCATACGGTATCTGGAATCCGCCGGAGGTTATGACGGGGAAGATGCGGGGCGCCTCGGGCGCGTAGTTGGCCAGCACCGTGGCCATGTCGTTGACGACCTTGATATAGGTTCCGATCAGCGATCCGCCCATGACGGTGACCACGTCGCGGCCGGCCCGCACCATCGGGGGCATGACCGGCGGGCTGGCTGGTGCCTGGATGGGAGGCGCCGGGTGTTCGGGAGGTGATGCCTGGGGGGGAGGCGCTGCCTGAGCCTGTGAACCCAGAAGCAAACTTCCGAGGCCCAGGCCCACATTACGACGCCCCACCAATCCGCCGGGTAGTTTCCCCATGCGGGTCGCACTACCATGCGCGCATTGCCCGGTCCAGCTTATGTTCGAAACGTTACGGATCGGCTGACCGGCAGCACGGAACGGAGGCGGTACGAACGGAGGCCGGAACCATTAGCCGGGTCTCGGCCAAGGCGCTTTGGCCATCACGGCCTGCCGTCGCGAGGATCCCGGGCTCCATAACTCGCCACGCCTGCTGCCGGTATCGTATCGCTCGGCCCTCTGGTGCCGCGGGCGGAATCGCATATAGTTGCCGTGCGTTGCGGCCGCCGGCCGGTGACGCTCACCGCTATCGAGAATGGCATGCCCCTGGTAAAAACCTCGAAGATCATGCCGGCCAACCGGAAGCAGCCGGCGCCGACCGGATCGGCCCCTGCCCCGCGGCTGGCCAAGTCGAATGGCGGCCGATCGCGGCCCACCGAGGCAACCCAGACTGACAAGGTCGCCGAGCGGATTGCCGCGGCGACGGAGGAATTGGCGAGCGGCCTTGCCGAGGCATCAGCGGCCGCGGAAGAACTGCGCCGGTCGATGGAACAGATCGCCAGCGGCGCAGACGAGGCGGCCAGCGGCGTGCAGGAGCAGCTCGCGGCGGTCAAAAGCATCGTCGGGACCCTCGGCGAGGCTCGGATGCAGGCGGATTTGGCCCGCAAGGGCACCGAAACCGTGCGTGGCGCGCTGCTGGAGACCGTTGGCCAGATCACCATGTCGGTGCGGGCGATCGAACGCAACGCCGAACGCCAGGAAGCCTCGATCCAGGTCATCGGAGAGCTTGAGCGGCGGGCCCGTGACATCAGCGAGATCACCCAGGCGGTCGGCCGCATTTCCGATCAGACCAACCTGCTTGCCCTGAATGCCGCCATTGAGGCGGCGCGGGCGGGCGATCACGGCCGCGGCTTCGCGGTGGTCGCCGAGGAGGTCAGGGCGCTGGCGGAAACCTCCGAACAAAGTGCCCAGGCGGTTCAGGGCCTTGCCAGCTCGGTCCAGGACGACGTCCGCGGGGTGGTCGGGGCGATCCGGCTCGCCGCCGAAACCGCCGTCGCCGAGGCCCGGTCCGGCCTCGCCGTGGTCGAAACCCTGGACGCGGTGCGGGATGAGATGGCCCGTCTCGGGCAGGGCAGCGACGACATCCTGACCGCCACGCTGGACGCTGAACGGGCGGCGACGGAAACGCAGCGCGGCGCGGAACAGGTGGCGGGAGCGGCGGAAGAACAGGCGGCGGCAGCCAGCGAGGCGCAGGCGTCGATAGAACAGCAGGTGCAGTCGCTGGAGCAGGGCCAGGCGTCGGCGCATGCGCTGGCGGCGCTTGCCGCTGATCTGGGAGCGGAAGCCGCCGACACCTCGGCAGCGGAACAGATGGCCAGCATGTCCGAGGAGCTGTCGGCGACGATTCAGGAACTGTCCAGCGCCTCGGCGCAAATCATGACCGCGGCCGAGCAGATCGGCCGCGGGTCGCGGCAACAGGCATCCGGAACCCATCAGACCTCGGCGGCCATCGCCCAGATCGAGGCCAGTGCCGGCGTCGCGCGCGATCGCGCGGTCGCGGCCGAACAGCGTATCCGCGAAATGGAGGGGTCGTTCAAAGCGGGCCGCGCGACCGTCGAACGCCTGATGCAGGGCGTGACCGCCGCGGCGGAGAGCACGAGGGCCAGTCTGGTGGTCATTGGCAAGCTGGAAGTGACCGGGCGGCGAATCGAAAAAATCGTCGATTCCATCGCGCTGGTTGCGGTGCAGACAACCATGTTGGCGGTCAGCGGTTCGGTGGAGGCGGCCAGGGCGGGGGCGGCGGGACGTGGTTTCGCCCTGGTATCGGCGGATATTCGCGGCCTGGCGCGTGAATCCGCGGCCAGCGTGGATCGCGTCAAGGATACCGTGCGCGGAATTCTCGATCAGATCGCCTCGCTGCGGCGCGACTGCGAGCTGATGATTCTGAACACCGAGTCCGAGATCCAGAATAATCGGGCGATTTCTTCCGCGTTGGAAAAGCTTGACGGCGACGTGCGCGCCATGGGCGTCGCCAATACCGCGATCCTGCACGGCGCCAACGCGATCATGGAGTCGGCCGTCCAGTCGGCTGCCGCCGCCCGGCAGATCGCGGCGGCAGCCGAAGAAGCCGGTTCGGCCGGCCAGCAGGCGGCCTCGGCATCGGCGCAGCAGGCGCGGGGGGCGGAGGATCTTGCCGCCGCGGTCGAGGAAATCGCCTTGCTGGCCGAAGAACTGAAGCGCCGGGATGGCTGAACCCGCACAGTCCGCCGCCTCGGCAGACGGCGGCCAGCGGCGCTTCCTGACGTTTCGGTGGGAGACGGGTCTTTATGCCTTGCCGGTGGAGGAGGTGGCGGAAGTCGTCCGCACCCCGCTCTACGCCCGTGTCCCCCATAGTCCGCGCGGCCTGCTCGGCATCGCCAACCTGCGCGGTTCGGTGCTGCCGGTGGCGAGCCTGGGCGGTTTGCTGGACCGGGGCAGCGGAGACCTCGGCCAGGCGTCGCGGGCGATCGTGCTTACCGGCGCGATGCCGGTGGCGTTCGTGGTGGAATCGGTGGATGCCCTGGTGTCGGTCGATACGCATCATGTGGAGACGGCGCAGGCGATGATCGCGGCCGAACCGGGGGAGCGGTTGCGGGGCGCCTTCCACACCGGCGCGAACCAGGACGTGGCGCGGATCCTGGATATCCAGGGTATGCTGGCGACGGCGTTCGCGTTGAGGGAGCAGTCGGCCGGCCATGCCTCCGGGGCGGCCAGGCGCAGTGCCCAGCAGGACACCGTCGAGGCGGCCGCCGATTTCGGCAAGCTGGTCAGTTTCGAGGTCGCGGGCCAGGACTATGCCCTCGATCTGGATGCGGTGATGGAAATCGTGCCGTTACCAGCCGGGCGCATGGCGGTGCCCGGCAGCGGGTCTCCGGCATTGGGCGTGACAAGCCATCGGGACGCGTTGCTGCCGCTATTTTCCCTGCGCGGACTGCTGGGCCTTCCGGCGGCGCCGGCCCTGGAGGACACCACGAAGGTCGTGGTCGTCATGGTCCACGGGGCGCTTGTCGGGCTGGTGGTGGACCGGATGCGCGCGATCATGCCGGCCGACCCGGACCTGATCGAGCCAACCCCGCCGGCCTTGGCGGCGCGCATCGGCGGCGAGGCGCGGATCAGGGCCATCTACCGGGGCGCGGCGGGAAGCCGGCTGATCTCGATCCTGGCGCCTGAACTGCTGTTCCGGGAGGAGGTTATGGAGCGTCTGATGCAAGGCCGCGACGCGGGTCAGGCCGGCGACGGGGCGCAAGCCCGCCACGCCGGTCAGGCGGTGACGTTCCTGATCTTCCGTCTCGGCGACGATGAGTTCGGCCTGCCGATCGAGGTTGTCGACGAGGTGACCCGGATGCCCTCGCAGGTCACCAAGGTGCCGAACACACCGGCGTTCCTGGAAGGCGTCTGCAACCTGCGCGGCCAGGTGGTGCCCGTGGTCGATCAGCGCCGGCGGTTCGGCATGGCGCCGCTGGATGACGGGTCGCGCCGGCGCCTCGTCGTGGTGCGCACGGCGCATCATCGAGCGGGACTGATCGTGGACGGGGTTTCCGAGGTGATGCGGACCGACACCGATGCGATCGCGGAGGCACCGAACCTGACCGGGGAAGCGACGCGGCTGGTGAATGGCATCATCAACCTGGAGCAGGCAGGCCGGATCGTGTTGGTCCTCGATCCCGCCGAACTGCTGACGCGCGCGGAGCACGGGCTGCTCGACGCGTTCCGCGATGAGACTGGACAGGTCGATTTGTGATCAAGCTGCTGGCGATCGACGATTCGGCGCTGATGCGCAAGCTGATCGGCCAGGTATTCGCAGCCGAGGCCGATTTCCAGACGACGTTCGCCCGTGACGGACTCGAGGCCCTGGAGCAACTCAGGAGCGTCAAACCCGATGTGGTGACGCTTGATCTCCGCATGCCACACATGGATGGCCTGACCTGTCTCGACCGTATCATGGTGGAACGCCCGACCCCCGTGGTGATGGTGGCGTCCTTGATGGCCGACGATGTTGAGGCGACGTTGGAGGCGTTTCGCCTGGGCGCGGTCGATTTCATGGCCAAGCCGAGTGGTCCTGTATCGCTGCATATGACGGAGTGGGGTCCCGACCTGGTGGCGAAAGTCCGTGTCGCCGCGGGCGCCAAACTGCGGTCGAGCCTGCGGCTGCGGGATCGGGTGCGCCATCAGGTGGGCGGAAACCTGCCGCCGAGCCCCGCCGCGCGTCCGAGGATGGGGATCGGGCGGTCGCCTGAGCCGGCGGTGGGCGACGGACTTGTGCTGGTGGGGACCTCGACGGGCGGACCGCCGGCGCTTGAAGCGCTGGTGAGCCGGTTGCCGTCCGACTTTCCGTGGCCGGTGCTGATCGCACAACATATGCCGGTGGGCTTTACCGGCCCCCTCGCCCGCCGTCTGGACGGAATCTCCGCACTGGCGGTCTCCGAACTGACGCAGCCCACCCGTCTGGCTGCCGGACATGTGTATATCGGTCAGGGCGGACAGGACCTTATCGTGACCCGCCGGCCGACGGGGCTGGTGGCGATGGCGGTCTCGCCGCTGGTTGGCTATCCCTGGCACCCCAGCATGGATCGTCTGGTGCGGACCGCGATGGAGCACCTGCCGGCGAGGCAGTTGATTGGCGTCCTGATGACGGGAATGGGCAACGATGGTTCGGAGGCATTGACGCTGTTGCATGCACGGGGGGGCAGGACGATCGCCGAAGCGGAGGAGACCGCGGTGATCTGGGGCATGCCGGGGGAACTGGTGAAAGCGGGCGCTGCCGATTGGGTTGTGCCGCTTCCCGGTATCGCCGGGCGGCTGTCACGGATAGTGGGTTAACGTGCCACTGGTCCGGAGAGATACGGCCGCGGTGCCGGCGAGCGAGACGGACGATCGCGATCACCTCGCGCTGCTTGCCGGCGGCAGTGTTGACGAGCGATGGAGCGCGGCCCGTTCGGCCGCCACCCTGCCCGGCGGTGTCGAGGCGCTGGGCGCGGCGTTGCGGATCGAGACCGACGCACGCGTGCGGACCGCGATATTCACCAGCCTGGCCCATGTGGCGAGTCCGGCCTGCGTGGATGCCGTGCTGCCATGGCTTCGGGTGGATGACGCCGACTTACGGACGGGGGCGCTCGACGCGCTGCGGGCCATGCCCGGCGCGGTACTGCCCAGGTTGCCCGGTCTGCTGGAGGATGCCGATACGGACGTGCGCATCCTGAGCTGCGAGATCGCACGCTGCCTGGCGCCGGCCGAGGCGACTCGCCTGCTTTGCGACCTGCTGGACCGCGAAGCCGATGCCAATGTCTGCGCCGCGGCGGTGGATGTGCTGGCGGAAATCGGCCAGGTCGGCGCCGAACCCGCGTTGCGGCGCTGCGCCGAGCGTTTTCCAGACGAAACATTCATCGGATTTGCCGTGAAGGTGGCGCTCCGGCGCGTGGGTATCCAGGCCGACGATGCCGGCGGTTGAAATCCCGCCTGTCACCAGGGAAGAGTTCCGCCGGCTTTGTGAATTCCTCTACCGTCGCACCGGCATGGTCTATACCGAGGCAAAGCGATACTACGTGCAGCGCCGTGTCAGCGAACGCATGCGGGCCACGGGGTTCACCGCCTACGCCAGTTATTTCGCCAGGCTGCAGACCGACGGCGGTGGCGAAATAGAACAACTGATCAATGCTTTCACCGTCAATGAAACGTATTTCTACCGCGAAGACCATCAGTTGCGCTGCCTGACGACGGATCTGTTGCGCGAACGGATACAAGCGAAACCGCTCGGCCGGCCGATCCGGATATGGTCGGTGCCCTGCTCGACCGGCGAAGAACCTTACTCCATCGCCATCTGGCTGCTGGAGAACTGGCCGGAAGTGGATGCCTACGACATCGATATCGTGGGATCGGATATCGATACACGGGCGCTCGATGCGGCCCGAACCGGCATATTCGACAAGCGCGCATTGATGCGCTTGCCCAACCATCTGGTCGAGCGGTATCTGGAGCCGCTGGATGGAGAGCGCTGGCGGATTACCGAGGACTTGCGGCAATCGGTCAGCTTTTCCGCGGTCAATCTGGTCGAGATGGCGGAAACCCGGGCGCATGGGCGATTCGATGTGATCTTCTGCAGGAACGTTCTGATCTACTTCGACGATGCCTCTCGCCGGCTGGCGGCGGAAAACCTGTATGAGTGTCTTGAGCCTGGCGGATTCATCTGCCTGGGTCATGCTGAATCCATGAGCCGCATATCGCCGCTGTTCGATGTGCGCCGTTATGCCGATGCAATCGTCTATCAGCGGCCGATGGAGGGCGCCCGTGGCTGAGGACCCCAAGAAGCGCATCTTGATCGTCGAGGATGCGGGCCTCGTGCGGATGTACTATCGTGAGGCGCTGGAGGGCGCGGGTTTCGATGTGGATGAGGCGCTGAACGGCCTTGAGGCATTGGAGAAACTGTTGACCGCTCCGGTTGACCTTCTGATTGTCGACGTGAACATGCCGCAGATGGACGGCTTGACGTTCCTGAAGGCGCTGCGGCGCCAGCCGCCGGCGATCGCGTCGATCCCGGTGCTGATCACCACGACGGAGTCCGGTCCGCAGGATATCCAGGCTGCCCGCAAGGCTGGTGCGAACTTCTACCTGACCAAACCGGTCGGGCAGGAACAACTGGTGCTGCACGCGTGCATTCTGAGCGGTCGTGCCGCGTGAACCCGTTCATCGAACAATTCCTGATCGAAGGGCGGGAACTGGTCGAGCAGGCGGTGAGCGACCTGCTGGCGCTGGAGACCCACCCCGGCGAGGCCACCCACCTGGATGGCCTGTTCCGGGCGATCCATACGCTGAAGGGGTCGGCCGGGATTGTCGACTTCGCGGCGATGGCGCGCGGCCTGCATGCCGCGGAAGACGCGTTGTCGGCCGTCCGCGCCGGAAGCCACGCGCTGACGCCGGCGCTGATCGGCGATTGCCTGTCCGCGCTCGACCAGGTGACGCGATGGCTGGACGCGATCGAGGCATCGGGCGGGGAACCGCCGGGCGATGCGGATGCGGACGCGGATGCCATGGCGGCCCGGTTCGGCGGCACGACGGCCGCTGAAGCGGCGACACCGCCCTCCCCTACCGATACGGTCGCGGCCGATCCGGGCGGCGCCGATCCGGGCGCGGCTGATCTGGATGCGCCCGATCTGGACGCGATTTGTCGCGAAATCCTGGAGGCGCAGCATCGGATGCTCGATGTGGCGGAGCCGCGTGGGCTTCCCGGGCATCTGTCATCGGCCAGCCGTGTCGTGACGAATGTACTGCGTCATGTCGGCTGGCCGGCTGGGATGGGAGAAGATTTCGCAGGTATCGAGGCGGCCGGCGATCCGGCGCCGCTGATCGCGACCATCCGGACGCTGCTCGGCGCTTCGGCGACGGTCCGTCTGAATATCGCCGGCGATTCCCCCGCGGGCAGAGGCCCGCAAGATCCCCCTCTGGGCGGAGGCCGGCAAGACCCCCCCGCGGGCGGAGGGCCGCAAGTCCCCCCGGTGGGGGGAGGGCCGCCCTACCCCCCCGTGAGCAGGCGTTCAACCGACCTTGCCGATGGCACGCGGCCGGCCCCGGATGTGGCGGCGCGCGCGTTGCGGGTGGATGTCGAGCGGATCGATACCCTGGTCCGCCTGGCAGGCGAACTGACGGTCATCAAGAGCGCCTTCGGCCTGCTGTGCGGATTGGCTGAGACCGGCGCCGATCCGGCGGAATTGGCCGCCCGTCTGAAAGAGCAGCACGGTCAGCTCGATCGGCTGGCCACCGCCCTGCGGCACGCGGTTCTGCAGATCCGCGTGTTGCCTCTGCGCGAGGTGTTCCAGCGCTTTCCGCGGGTTGTGCGTGACCTGGGCAGCAATCTGGGCAAGCCGATCCAGTTGGTGACCGAAGGCGACGAGACCGAGGCGGACAAGGAGATCGTCGAGAGCCTGTTCGAGCCGCTGCTGCATGTGCTGCGGAATGCCGCCGATCATGGGCTGGAGGATGCGGCGGAACGGGTTGCCGCCGGAAAGCCCGTTCCCGGCACGATCCGGCTGCATGCCATCCGCAGCGGCGAGCAGGTCATCGTCGAAATCGAGGACGACGGACGCGGCATCGACGTGGAGCGTATCCGCGTTCTCGCGGCACAGCGCGGCGCGGCCAGCGCCGCGACCCTGGCCGCGATGAACGAGGCCGAGGTCGTGGACCTGATCTTTGCCCCCGGATTCTCGACCGCGGCGCGGGTCACCACCGTATCGGGCCGGGGCGTCGGGATGGATGCGGTGCGGACCGCGGTTGGGCGCCTGGGTGGGTTGGTCGGGATCGAAAGCCGGGCAGGACGAGGCACCACCGTCCGCTTCGTGCTGCCGTTCACGTTGCTGATCACCCGGATCATCACGGTGCAGGCGGAGGGCCAGACGTTCGGCATACCCTTGGATGGCGTGGTTGAGACGGTGCGGATCGGCAAGGACGAGATCGTGGCGGTCGGCGCCGCGCGGGCGTTCACCTTGCGCAGGCAAATCGTTCCGCTGTTCGATCTCGCGGCGCTGGTCGGAACCGGGGAAGGACAGTCTCGCGCCGATGAGGTTGTCGTCGTGGTGATGGTGATTGGGGGCGACCTGGTGGGGCTGGCGGTGGAACGATTGGGCGACCCGATCGATGCGATGCTCAAGCCGATGGACGGGCTGTTGTCGGGCATGAGAGGGGTTGCCGGCACCACGCTGCTGGGCGACGGCCGTGTCCTGATCGTGCTGGATGTGCAGGAATTGCTTCGATGACGAGCCGGGTTTTGGTGGATTGTCCGGACACGACCGGAGGATCGGCGCGAATGTGATGAAGCGCCCGGATGTCCAAGTGTTGACGCAGCGGACCGCCTGCCGCGTAACATTGCCTTGACCATGGATGTGGCCCATTTGGTCGACGATGGTAAGTCTGGTCGCCGCTCGCGGTCTGGCGCATAGATGGCGGGCAGAGCGTCAAAGTCGTTTTATAGCAGGCGAAAGCGAGGTTAAGACCAATGCCCTATAAGGTTTTGATCGTGGACGACAGCAAGCTGGCGCGGATGATGATCGGCAAGCTGGTGCGCACGCTGCATCCCGACTGGACGCAGATCGAGGCCGTCAACACTGAAGAAGCATTGGCAACGGTGAAAACAACGGCGATCGATATCACGGTTCTCGACTTCAACATGCCCGGACGCGACGGTCTGACGCTGGCGGCGGAACTGCGCGAACACGAACCGACAATGCCGGTCGCCGTCATGTCCGCAAACCACCAGACGGAGATCGTCGACCGATCCCGTCTGACGGGCGCCACCTTTCTGTCCAAGCCGGTGACGCAGGAGGCACTGGCCGGGTTTCTGGAAGATGCCCTCGCGCGTCTGAAGGCCGCGGGTCGATGAGCACACCCAATACCAGTGTGCTGGGCCCGCTGGAGCTGGATGCGCTGACCGAACTCGTCAATCTTGGCGTCGGCCGAGCCGCGGTGAATTTGCGTGAAATGGTGAGGGAGCAGGTGCATCTCAGCGTGCCCCTGCTCAAGCTGGTCAACCGGGCGGAAGCCACCGCGTTACTGGACCGGCGTGAGGGTTCCAAGCTGGTGGCCGTCCATCAGATCTTCGAGGGCGACATCGCCGGACGGGTGCTGCT
The DNA here is from genome assembly GCA_036272115.1 of Rhodopila sp. Classification (GTDB taxonomy): domain Bacteria; phylum Pseudomonadota; class Alphaproteobacteria; order Acetobacterales; family Acetobacteraceae; genus Rhodopila. The sequence continues at coordinate 22,407 of DATAZJ010000386.1, forward strand.
GATTTTTCCCGAGGTGAAAAGCCTCGAGCTTGTCCGAGCGGTTACCGGCGGCGCGTTGTCGCTGGAAGAGATCATCGAGCTTGAGCAGGAGGCGTTGGCCGAGACCGGCAACATCATCCTGAACGGGTGCATGGCGACGATCGCCAACCTGCTGGAACGCAGCCTGAAGATGTCGATGCCGGAAATCCTGCGCGGCGACGGAACCGACTTTTTCAGCTTGCCGCCACCGCCGGAAGCGGGGGACGTGGTGGTGTTCCTGCACATCGACTTTTCGATAAAGCAGAGGGATATCAGCGGTTACATCGTGATGCTTATGGACATGCCCTCGATCGCCGCACTGGATGGGCTGCTGAGAGCGTTCATCGCCCGGACGACCGGTTCGGCCGTATCTCCGCCAGATGCGCGACGCTGAGGGCGCCTTCTGGGGCGACATATCGGATGCCCTGGACAGCGGGCTGATCGTCCTGGGCAGCGACGGCCGCGTGCTGACGTGGAATGACTGGATGACGTCTGCCACCGGTGTGGCACTCCAGGCTGCCGTCGGCATGCGGTTGGGGCAGCTTTTTCCCGCTTCGTCGTTACGGCGGCTGAACGCGGCCGTAACCGATGCCATTCAGTTGGGCGCATCCAGCCTGCTGACGCATTCGCTGCATCCGGCGCTGCTGCCGTTGCGGACGCGTATGGGCCGTGCGCTGGTACACGATCTGTCGGTCCGCCCGGTCGGCAAGAAGCCCTATTCCTGCTGCCTCATCCAGGTTTTTGACGTCTCCATTGCCGCCGAACGCGATCAGGTGCTGCGCGCGCGGCAGAACGCCCGCTATGCCGCCGTGGTCGACAATGCCCCGGATGCGATCCTGACGATCGACATCGACGGGTTGATCCAGTTCGCCAACCCCGCCGCCGCCGGCGTGTTCCACTGTGCCGTTCCCGCCCTGGTGGGCCGGCCGGTGGCGGAATTCTTCCAAAGCCAGGATGCCTGGGTCGCGACGTGGCACGCGGCCCGCGGCGGCAAGCCGCAGCGGCGTCCGCTGGAATTCGTCATCCGCCGGAACGACGGCACATCGAGCTTCGTGGAGGTTTCGGCGTCGCGCTGGATGAACGATTCGCGGGCATTTGTCAGCGTGATCCTGCGCGACGTCAACGAGCGCCATGCCGTCGAGGAGACGCTGCGCCGGTTGAACGAGACGCTTGAGGAGCGGGTGGCGATCAGCCTGGCCGAGCGCCGGGTGCTCGCGGACATCGTCGAGAACACCGATGCCTACATCCAGGTCGTGGGTTTCGATTATCGCCTGCTGGCGGTGAACAGGGCGAGCGCGGCGGCGTTCGAGCGGATGTTCGGCAGGCGCCCGGCGGTCGGCATGAATATCCTTGATCTCCTCGCCGATCATCCGGTGGAGCAGGCCCTGATGCAGACCCTCTGGGCTCGTGCGTTCGCCGGCGAAGCGTTCACGGTGGTGGAGCCGTTCGGCGCGCCGGCCGGCGCCCAGCGGTTCCATGAATTCAAGTTCAACGCCCTGCGGGACGCGGCCGGCGTTCAGTTCGCCGCTTTCCAGTTCGTCTACGACGTGACCGACCGGCTGGAGGAGCAGGCCCAGTTGGCGCGCACGGAGGAAGCGCTGCGGCAATCCCAGAAGATGGAGGCGATCGGCCAGCTTACCGGCGGGATTGCGCATGATTTCAATAATTTGCTGACGGGCATTATCGGGGCGATGGATATCGTCAAGCGCCGGCTTGCCGCGGGCCGGCAAGAGGATGTGCAGCGCTTCATGGACGCCGCGACCACGTCGGCCAACCGGGCGGCGGCGCTGACCCACCGGCTGCTCGCGTTCGCACGCCGCCAACCGCTTGATACCAAAGCGACCGACGTCAACCAGTTGATCCGGGGGATCGAGGATTTCCTGCTCCGAACGCTGGGCGAGCGGGTGGAACTGAAGGTGAAATTGGCCGCAGACCTGTGGCTGACGCTGACCGACGCCAATCAACTGGAAAATTCCATCATCAACCTGGCGATCAATGCGCGCGATGCCATGCCGGGCGGTGGCAGCCTGACCATCACGACGAAGCAGGTCGTCGTGGAGTTTCCGGTTCTGTCGGGTTCGGACGAGATCCAGCCCGGCGACTATACGGTGATCCAGGTCAGCGACACCGGAACGGGCATCGATGCCGCAGCGCTGCCGAAAGTCTTCGAACCGTTCTACACCACCAAGCCCCTGGGCCAGGGCACCGGCCTGGGGCTGTCGATGATCTACGGCTTCGTCAAGCAGACCCAGGGAAACGTGCTGATCGAGAGCACCCTGGGTAAAGGCACCTGCGTAAGCCTGTATTTCCGGCGCTTCCACGGCACGCTGGAGATGAAGGGGCCCCGCCCGCATCACGCCATGCCGCGCGGAGAAGGCGAAACCGTTCTGCTGGTCGAGGATGACTCATCGGTTCGCCTGCTGATTGGGGAGGTGTTGCGCGACCTGGGCTACGCCTGCATCGAGGCGATCGACGGGCAGGCGGCGGTTCCCATTTTGAGTTCAAACGTCCGGCTCGACCTGATGATCACCGACGTGGGGCTGCCGGGGCTGGACGGGCGGCAGCTTGCGGATTTTGCCCGGCATCACCGGCCCGACCTCAGGATTCTATTTGTCACCGGCTATGCCGAGCATGTGAAGGGCGGAGAGAATTTTCTCGACGCGAATATGGAAATGGTGACGAAACCATTTACCCTGGACGCACTGGCTTTCAAGATACGGGACATGCTGGCGTCCCCCGTCCAGTAGCCGGGACGACTTCAAATCTTCGAACAGTGCGGGCCGGGAGGGGCAAACCGGATGCCTGCCGGCGCGTTCCGGCGTGGTGACCGGAGAAAACACCAATGAAGTCCAAATGCGTCGCCCAGGAGTCGGATCAGCGGACGTTTGTCTTGATTCTGGATCGGGGCGAGGAGGCATTCGCCTGCATCAGCCGCTTCGCGGAGCGCGAAAACATTGCCGCCGCGTCGCTGACCGCATTGGGAGCCTTTGAAAGCGCCAAGGTGGGATGGTTCGACGTCGAGGCGCGCAAGTATCATTCTATTCCCGTCAAGGAACAATGTGAGGTCTTGAGTCTCATCGGGGATATCGCCACCGGCGACGATGCCAAGCCAAGCCTGCACGTTCATGCCGTGCTCGGTTTGAGCGATGGGACAACGCGGGGCGGCCATCTGATGGAAGGCATCGTGCGGCCGACGCTGGAAGTGACCGTGGTGGAAACGGCCGCACATCTCAGGCGGAAGAAACGGGCGGACCTGGGTCTCGCGCTCATCGATCTGTCCTGAGCCGGTGGAGGGGTAGATGTCGAAGATCGCAGTCATTACCGGAGCCGGGGCCGGTGTCGGGCGGGCGACCGCGGTGGAATTCGCCCGCAATGGATGTGACGTGGCGTTGCTGTCACGTGATCCAGCCAGGCTGGAGGAAGCGGCCGCCGAATGCCGGGGATTTGGGGTGCGCGCGGTTCCCATCCCGACCGACGTGGCGGATGCCGATGCGGTGGACGCGGCGGCGGAGCGAGCCGAAAAGGAACTCGGGCCGATCGATGTCTGGGTCAATGTCGCGATGGCCACGGTGTTCGCGCCGGTTCACATGCTGACCGCGGCGGAATTCCAGCGTGGGACGGCCGTGACCTATCTCGGCCAGGTGCATGGAACGATGGCGGCGCTGAAGCATATGCGGCCGCGCAACAAAGGTTCGATCGTCTGTGTCGGGTCGGCGCTTGCGTACCGGTCGGTGCCGCTGCAATCGATCTACTGTGGGGCAAAGTTCGCCATCCGCGGCTTCCTGGATGCGCTGCGATCGGAACTTTATCACGATGAGATCGCGATAACGCTGACGGAGGTCGATTTGCCGGCGATCAACACGCCGCAGTTCGACTGGGCGCGAAACAAGATGGGCCGGAAAGCACAGCCGGTGGCACCGATCTTTCAGCCGGAAGTCGCGGCTCGGGCGATCCACTTCGGCGCGTTCAATCCGCGGCGGCAGATCTGGGTGGGTTTGCCGACACTGAAGGCGATCCTGGCGAACCGTGTCGCGCCGGGCTTGCTCGACCGCTATCTGGGAAAGACCGGTTATACTGGGCAACTGACGGATCAGCCGTCGGATCCGGATGCTCCCGGCAATTTGTTCGAGCCTGTGGCAGGGTCGTACGGCGCGCATGGTCGGTTCGATGACCAAGCGAAAAAATGCAGTGGGGAGATGTTCACCAGCCGTCACCGCGACGCTGCCTGGGCGGCGGTGCTGGTGGGCGTGGCAGCCGGCGCCTGCCTGCTGTTCAGGCGGCGCGGAGCGTAGCTGCCCGGTTACCGGGATTTTAGTCACGTTCACAAAACTGTGCCGCCGATCCGCCGTTAACGCCGCACCGAACGACTGCCCCCCTGTATCGCGGAGTATCCGACCATGAGCATGAATGTCAGCGAGTTTGTTTGGCATCGCCTGGGGGAATGGGGTCTCAAGCGTGTCTACGGCTATCCTGGCGACGGGGTGGGCGGCCTGGATGTCGCGCTGGAGAAAGCCAAGGACCGGATGGAGTATATCCAGGTCCGGCACGAGGAAATGGCCGCGTTCATGGCGTCGGGACATGCGAAATTCACCGGTCAACCGGGTCTTTGCTATGCCACGTCCGGTCCGGGTGCGATCCATCTTCTGAACGGTCTTTATGACGCCAAGATGGATCACGTGCCGGTCGTTGCGATCGTTGGCCAGCAGGCTCGTTCGGCGCTGGGCGCGCACTACCAGCAGGAAGTCGATCTGCAATCGCTGTTCAAGGATGTCGCCGCCGATTTCGTGGCGATGGCCAGCGTCCCGTCCCAGGTTCGGCATCTGATCGACCGAGCGGTGCGGATCGCCAGCACACGGCGCACCGTGACCTGCGTCATCCTGCCAAACGATCTGCAGGAATTGCCGTATGAGGACCCGCCGCTGGTCCACGGCACGACGCATACCGGCGTTGGCTATGCCGGACCGGCGCAGTTGCCGGATGACGGCGTCCTGCGCGCGGCGGCTGGCGTGCTGAATGCCGGCAAGAAGGTCGCGATCCTGGTTGGCGCCGGGGCGCTGGGTGCGACCGACGAAGTCATCGCGGTCGCCGAGAAGCTGCAGGCGGGGGCGGCGAAAGCGCTGCTGGGAAAAGCCGTCCTGCCGGACGATCTGCCCTGGGTAACCGGCTCGATCGGCCTGCTGGGCACCAAGCCGAGTTGGGACCTGATGAAGGGATGCGACACGTTCCTGATGATCGGGTCGGCGTTTCCATACAGCGAGTTCCTGCCCAGTCCGGGCAAGGCTCGGGGTGTCCAGATCGACATCGACGGCACGCGGGTCAGCCTGCGCTATCCGATGGAGGTCAGCATGGTCGGTGACAGCGCCGTGACCTTGCGGGCGTTGTTGCCGCTGCTGGAGCAAAAGCAGGCGAACGGCTGGCGGAAGGAGATCGAATCCGGCGTTGCCGCCTGGTGGAAGACGCTGGAGAAGCGGGCGCTGGAGCCGGCCAGTCCGATCAATCCGCAGCGTGTGTTCTGGGAATTGTCCAAGCGCTTGCCGGAGAACTGCATCATGACCGGCGATTCCGGATCGGTGGCGAACTGGTATGCCCGTGACATCCGGATGCGCCGCGGGATGATGGGATCGCTGTCCGGCAGCCTTGCATCTCTGGGTGCTGCCACGCCTTATGCCATGGCGGCGAAGATGGCCTACCCGAACCGTGTCGTCATCGCATTCATCGGCGACGGTGCCATGCAGATGAACGGCCTGAACGTGATGATCACGATCTCCAAATACTGGAAGCAATGGTCCGATCCGCGCCTGATCGTCATGGTACTGAACAACCGCGATCTGAATCAGGTCACCTGGGAGGAACGCATCCAACTCGGTGAGGGCAAGACCGAGTCGACGCAGAGCATCCCGGATTTCGCTTATCATAAATACGCGGAGTTGCTGGGGCTGAAGGGCATTTTCGTCTCCGATCCGGAAAAGCTGGGGCTGGCCTGGGAGGAGGCGCTGACGGCCGATCGTCCGGTGATCCTTGAATGCTACACCGATCCCAACGTGCCGCCGCTGCCGCCGCATATTACCCTGAAGGACGCCAAGAACTTCATGACGATGACGGCCAGTGAGCCGGAATTGGGCAGCGTGCTGAAAGGCAGTGTCAGGCAATTGCTGGCCAGCGTGCTGCCTGGCGGGAAAGGCTGACCGATGGATGCGGCGGTCGACTGGGTGCGGGCTCAGGCATACACCGTCCCAACCGATTTCCCCGAGGCTGACGGGACGGCCACCTGGGACTCGACGACGATCATCGTGGTGCATGCGGGTGCCGCCGGCCGGCAGGGCATCGGCTATAGCTATGCCGATCCGTCGGTCGCGGCGCTGATCGACGGCAAGCTGGCGCCGGTCGTGGCGGAACGGGATGCGATGGACCCGCCGGCGGCGTGGCGGGCAATGAACGTCGCCGTCCGCAACCTGGGACGGGCGGGTCTGGCGGCCACCGCGATCTCGGCGGTGGATACGGCGCTATGGGATTTGAAGGCTGTCCTGCTGGGTCAGCCGCTGGCGTCGCTGCTGGGGCGGTACCGGACATGCGTGCCGATCTACGGCAGCGGTGGTTTCACCAGTTACGACGACGGCCAGTTGGCGCGGCAGCTTGCCGGGTGGGTGGAAACCGAGGGTTGCCGCTGGGTCAAGATGAAGATCGGCACCCATCCGGACCGCGATCCGCACCGCGTCGCGGTGGCGAAGACCGCTATCGGCGAGGCCGGTTTGTTCGTCGATGCCAACGGTGCGTATGGCAGGCGGCAGGCCCAGCATATGTCCGGCCTTTTCGCGGCGGAACAGGACGTGCGCTGGTTCGAGGAACCGGTTTCATCGGACGACCTGGCCGGGCTGCGGTGCGTGCGGGACCATGCTCCGGCGGCAATGGAGATCGCGGCGGGCGAATATGGCTACACCACGGACTACTTCCGCGGGATGCTGGAATCGGGCGCGGTGGATGTGCAGCAGGCGGATGCGACCCGTTGCGGCGGCGTGACGGGCTTCATGCTGGCGGCGGCGCTGTGCGAAGCCTATCACACGGACTTGTCGGCGCATTGCGCACCGGCACTGCATCGGCACCTCGGTTGTGCGGCGCCGCGTTTCCGCCACGTGGAATGGTTTCACGATCATGTCCGGATCGAGCGGATGCTGTTCGACGGTGCGCCGGTTCCGCGCGATGGCGCCATCGGTCCGGATCCGTCGCAGCCGGGCCTGGGGCTTAGCCTGAAGCGTCAGGATGCGGAGCCGTACGCGGTTTCGAACCATGGCTGAGAATACGGATCTGACCGCGCCTGGGATCGCCCTGCTTGGGGTGGCGGCCTTTCTTCTGTCGCGGCGCCGGCCATCGACCGCCGTGGTGGCTTTGCCGGTACCGGTGGAACCACCGGTCGGCCGCGGCACGGCGATCCATGCCGCCCGGCGGTTGAACCGAGCGGCGGGGACACTGGCGGCGTCGGTGCTGGCGGACAGCGCGGTGGAGCACTACCGGGGTTCATTCCACAACAAGGCGATGTTCGCCCCGCTGGTGACCTCGGCGCTGTCGCTCGCGGTCAGCGCGCATGGCGTGGCCGACAAGCGTCCGTCGGCGCATTGGGTTCGGGACACGGTCTACGGCGTGGCGGGACTGACCGGGCTGATCGGCACGGCGTTCCACCTCTACAACGTGGGCAAGAAGCCGGGCGGGATGTCGTGGCAGAACCTGTTCTACTCGGCACCGATCGGCGCGCCCGCGGCATTACTGTTGTCGGGTGGAGTCGGTTTCCTGGCGGAACGGGTCCGGGACAATGAGCCCGGCACGGAACCGATGATCGGCGGGTTGCCGGCGGGGCGTGTGGTGGCTGCGGCGACCGGGGCCGGAATACTTGGCACCGTGGCCGAGGCGGGATTGCTGCATTTCCGCGGCGCCTATCACGACCCGTTCATGTTCGCGCCGGTGACGATTCCGCCGGTGGCCGCCGGTCTGCTGGTTAGCGCCGCCTATGGTCCGGCGTCTACGGAGCGGCGCCAGACCCGATGGTGGTTGCGACTGACGGCGCTGCTGGGCTTCGCCGGGTCGGGATTTCATGTGTATGGGGTCGCTCGCAACATGGGGGGCTGGCGCAATTGGCGGCAGAACGTCCTGAACGGGCCGCCGATCCCTGCACCGCCCAGTTTTACCGGTCTGGCGCTGGCAGGCCTGGCCGCGCTGGGCCTGTTGGAGGATCATCCCGATGACTGACCGCTACCCGGGGTACGATGTGCTGTCCAAGCGCTGGACGCAATCGTGGAACGAACCCACGCGGCAGGTGATCGACCGGCGGCTGGCGATCCCACGGGAACCTCGGTTCTTTTCGGCCGAGGAATGGCGGACCCTGTGCGCGGTCTGCGACCGGATCATGCCGCAGCCGCCGGATCGGCCGCCGGTGCCGCTGCCGGCGTTCGTCGATCAGAAGATGGCGGATGGAATGCTGGACGGTTACCGCTACGCGGCCCTGCCGCCGCAGGGCGATGCCTGGCGCCGCGGGTTGGCTGCGCTGGACGTGGCGGCTCGGGCCGAGCATGGCGAACTCTTTCATGACCTGGTCGCGAACCAGCAGGACGGGCTGCTGCGGCGGATGCAGAACGGGGAGTTGGCGGGACCCGAATGGGGCGGGATGCCGTGCAGGCTGTTCTTCGAACACCGGGTCATCCCCGACATCACACACGCGTATTATGCCCATCCGGTGGCCTGGAACGAGATCGGTTTCGGCGGCCCCGCCAGCCCGCGCGGCTATGTCCGACTGGGGCTGGACCGGCGGGATCCGTGGGAAGCGCCCCGGGAAGCAACCGAAGGGGCCGATCATGGCGTCTGACCCGTTCGCCGCTCCGCGCGCGAGCGACGGCAGGGCGCCCGATGTGTTCACGCGCGGCGGGTGGGTGCCGATGCGGCAGTACAGCGACGATGAGACCGTCGATTTCGCCGTCGTGGGGACTGGTGCGGGCGGCGGTCCTCTGATCGCCGGGCTGGCGGAAGGCGGGTTCTCGGTTGTCGGTTTCGACGCCGGACCGTATTTCCGCCCGCTGGAGGACTTTGCCTCGGACGAACGCGAGCAGGAAAAGCTGTATTGGAACGATGAGCGGGTGGTGGACGGTGCCAATCCAATCACCATGGGCGGCAAGAACAGCGGCAAAGCGGTGGGCGGCAGCACCGTTCATTTCGCGATGGTTTCGCTGCGCTTCCGGCCCGAATGGTTCCGGTCACGAACCTTGCTGGGTTATGGTGCGGACTGGCCGCTGGATTGGCGGGAGATGTGGCATTACTACGCGAAAGCGGAAAAGGCGCTGAGTATTTCGGGACCGGTGACCTATCCCTGGGGTCCGAAGCGGCCTCGCTATCCCTATCGTCCGCATGAATTGAACGGGGCGTCGGAACTGCTGGCGCGCGGGGCGGAGGCGATGGGCATGAAGTGGTCCGCCACGCCGCTGGCGACCGTTTCGGCGCCGCACGGTCAGTCGCCGCCCTGCGTCTATCGCGGATTCTGCCGGTTCGGCTGTTCGACCAACGCCAAGCAGAGCCAGTTGGTGACGTTCATTCCGCGCGCCTTGCGGGCGGGGGCGGAAATCCGCGACCTGGCGATGGTCGGGCGGATCGAGGTCGGCCCGACCGGGCTGGCCATGGGGGTGCATTTCTTTCGCGAGGGCCGCTGGCGCTTTCAGCGTGCGCGCAACGTGGTGGTTGCCGGTTACGCCATCGAAACGCCGAGGCTGCTGCTGGCGTCCGCGACCGACCGGTTTCCGGATGGGCTGGCGAACAGTTCCGGCCTGGTGGGCAAGAACCTGATGACCCAGTCCAACCAGGCGGCTTTCGGCACGATGGAGCAGGAGGTCCGCTGGTACAAGGGGCCGCCGTCACTGAGCATCACCGAACACTGGAACTATGAGGACCGCAAGGACTTCGCCGGCGGCTATTGCTGGATGGCACAGGGGCCGCTGCCGGTGGAATGGGCGACGATCCAGACGTCGTCGCGTGGCTTATGGGGCCAGGCGCTGCGCGACGAGATGGAGAAATACAACCATCAGGTCGGCCTGAAGATGGTCGGGGAAATGCTGCCGGATGAGCGCAACCGCGTCACCCTGGCGGATGACAAGGATCAATACGGGCTGCGGGTCGCTCGGGTCACCTATAGTTGGGGCGACAATGACAAGGCGTTGATCAATCACGCGCTGGATCAGATGCAGACCAGCCTGGAAGCGGTAGGCGCGAAGAACATATTCCGGCAGGAAAACGACACCAATCATCTGGCGGGAACCGCGCGCATGGGCAACGATCCGCGCACCAGCGTGGTCAACGCCGATTGCCGAAGCTGGGACATTCCCAATCTGTGGGTCTGCGACGGATCGATCTTCCCCACCACGGGCGGGGTCAATCCGTCGCTGACGATCACCAGTATCGCGATGCGCACCGCGGAGCGTATCCGCACGCTTGCAAAGCGCGGTGAACTATAGACGATGCCGGGGGGTTGAATAACACCTCGGTGACGTCTGCTCGTATTCGGAATCATCGTCGCCACCTGTTCGAACCAAGAAGTTTCCCGGACAGGACATTGACATGGCGTGGATCGACTGTGGCTACAGCCGTATCGTCGTTGCTATCCCTGTGCGGGACGAGGCCGATCGGATCGGGCCCTGCCTGATTGCGCTGGACAAACAGATACGGCGACCGGACACGGTCGTGCTGATGTTGAACAACTGCGCTGACAAGACCGAAACGATCGCGCGGGGGATGATCCCGAAGCTGGGCTTTCAACTGGAGGTGGTCAGCCGGACCTTGCCGCCGCACCAGGCTGACGCCGGGCACGCTCGTGGAATGGCGATGGATGTGGCGGCGGAACGGGCGGGACCGTCGGGCGTGCTGCTGACCACCGACGCGGATGCAATCGTGCCGCCCGACTGGGTGGCCGGCAATCTGGGGGCACTGCAACGCGGCGCCGATATCGTGTGCGGCCGGGCGATCATCGATCCGGTCGAGGCGGCGCTGATCCCGGCGCATCTGCATGACGACGACGCCGTGGAATGCGCGCTGATCGCGCTGCTGGACGACCTGGCGTGGCTGCTTGACCCCGAACCGCACGATCCGCCGCCTCGGCATACCGAAGCGTCCGGCGCAAGCCTTGCCCTTCCGGTCTCGGCCTTCCGCCTGGCCGGTGGCATCCCGGCGATCGCCTCGGGCGAGGACAGGGCGTTCGTGCGAGCCTTATGGATGAAGGATGCCAAGGTTCGGCATGACCCGTCGATCCAGGTGACGGTGTCCGGACGGATCGAAGGCCGAGCGCCTTGGGGGATGGCGGATACGATCCGCAGGCGGATCGTGCGGCAGGATGAATTTGCCGACGAAATGACAGAACCCGCGATGGATGCGTTTCGGCGCTACAGCTTGCGTCAGCGTGCCCGGCGGGGTTGGGGCGGCCTGGCTGACCACACGCTGGCGGACGATCTGATGCTATCGGCGGGGAACGTGGCGGCGGCGCTGTCCAGCCGGTATTTTGGCGGCGCCTGGGCGTTGCTGGAAGCCGCCAGCCCGGTCCTGCGGCGGCGGCGCGTCCGCTTCACCGAACTGCGGGCGGAAATCGAGACCGCCCGGCACCTGCTGCGCCGGCTGAACGCACCCGAAACCCTGGCGGCGGAATAGCCATGACCGATCTCCTGCCGATCGTCGCCGAGTGGATTCCCTGGATGCAAAGCCGGGCCGACATGCTGGATCGGGACGCGGCATTTCCCATGGAGGAAATCGATCTGTTGCGTGGGATCGGTGCCCTGTCCGGCCCCCTGCCGGTCGGCGAACTGGCTCCGCTGCTGGCGCTGGCCGGGCAAGGCAACCTGTCCGTCGGCCGCATCCTGGAGGCGCATGTCAACGCCCTGCATCTGATCGCGCGATACGGAACGTCTGCGCCCTGGCACGCCGACTGCCTGTTCGGGTTGTGGGTCACCGATCCGCCGCAAAATGGCCTGCGCATGTGGCTGAGCGGTGACCGCATCCTTCTGGGCGGCGCCAAGCAGTTCTGTTCCGGCGCCGGGTTCGCGACGGCGGCGCTGGTCACCGCTCGTGATCCTGACGGCGTCGCTCGGATGCTGGTGCTGCGTCTGGGCATCGGCGAGACGGTCACGCCGCTGCCGTCACCGCTGCAGGGCATGCGGGCGGCGGTCACCGGCGCGGTCGATTTCACCGGATGCGATGTCGGCCGCGACGCGCTGCTAGGCCGGCCGGGAGATTATCTGCGGGAGCCGGACTTTTCCGCCGGCGCCTGGCGCGGGTCGGCGGTGGCGCTGGGCGGCCTGATCGCATTGCTTGATCAGACGATCGTGCAGCTTCGAGCCTCCGGCCGGCTCGACAGTCCGTTCGGCCAGGCGCGGCTGGGCCGAACACTTATCGCCCGCGAGACAAGCCGGTTGTGGGTGCAGGCGGCGGCCCGGACGGCGGAAGATACGTCCGCCGATCCGGCGCATCGTGTCGCCATCGTTGGCCTCGCCCGTATTGCCGTCGAAACGGCCTGTCTGGACGCGATGCGCCTGGTGCAGCGATCACTGGGTTTGTCGGCGTTTCGGCAGGGCAATCCGGTCGAGCGGATTTGCCGTGACCTGTCCACGTATTTGCGCCAACCGGCCGCCGACGCGGTACTGACCGAGGCGGCGACGTGGTTCGCCGATCATCCGGCGGCGTCGGCATGACGACGGCAGCTTCGTTTCACGGTGCCTGGAGGGATCTGCCGGTGGGGCGGTTGCGGGATATCGTGGGTGACGGAACGTGCCTGATCCTGGCGCCGCATCCGGATGATGAAAGCCTGGGATGTGGCGGGCTGATCGCCGCGTGTGTTGCCGAGCAAAAGCCGCCTTTGGTTGTGGTGCTGACCGACGGCGCAGGGTCGCATCCCAATTCGCTGGCCTATCCGCCGGATCGGCTGCGCGCGCTGCGGGCTCGCGAGGTGCGGGAGGCGGTGGCGTGTCTGGGATTGGCGGCCGATCGCGTGGTGCTGCTGGGCCAACCGGATACGGCCGCCCCGCATGAGGGGCCGGGTTTCGACGCGGTCGTCAGGCAATTGGTGGCACTGATCCGCCGGGATGCGGGATGCACAGCCATCCTGGCGCCCTGGCGGCACGATCCGCATTGCGATCACCTCGCTGCGTCACGTGCCGCGGAGGCCGCGGCCGGTTCTACCGGGATCAGAAACGTTGCCTTCCCGGTTTGGGGGTGGAGGCTGCCGGATGCGACGCCGATCCCCGAACCGTTGTCTTCCGGATGGCGCCTGGACATCCGCGACGACCTGCCGGCGAAGCGGGCAGCGATACAGGCGCATCGGTCGCAATACGGCGACCTGATCACCGACGACCCGGACGGTTTCCGGCTGCCGCCGGCGTTGCTGTCGGTGTTCGACAGGCCTTGGGAGACCTATCTGCGATCATGACGGAATCGCGACCACCCAGCCACTTTCAAGAGCTGTATCAAGCCAATCCGGACCCCTGGGGTTTCGAGACGAGTGCTTATGAACGGACCAAATACCGGAACTCGTTGCGGGCTTTGGGGGGGCGGCATTTTGTGTCGGGGTTGGAGGTCGGCTGCTCGATCGGCGTGTTGACTCGGATGCTGGCGTCGCGTTGCGACCGCTTGCTGGGCGTCGACATCGTCGAGGCGCCGTTGCCGGCAGCCCGAATGCGCTGTGCCGACATGCCATCTGTGCGGTTCGCGCGGATGCAGGTGCCGCTGGACTGGCCGGATGAGCCATTCGACTTGATCGTGTTTTCCGAAGTGCTCTATTTTCTGTCCGCTGGCGATATCGCTTGTTGTGCTCGGCGGGTTTTGGACACATTGCTACCCGGCGGCGCCGTTCTGTTGGTGAATTGGACCGGCGAGACGGGCGATCCCAGCCAGGGGAATGCCGCGCCGGATCGCTTTATCGCCGGCGTCGGGGGCCGGCTGCGGGTGGTATATCGGGAACGGCAGCAAAACTATCGGCTGGAATTGCTTGTGGGCGCCTGAAACCGGCGGGTCGCATGGACGTTTTCGGCGCGGTTCGAGTGATTTCTGCATGGGAACACGAACATGCCACGTGGCGATAAATCCGCTTACACGGACAAGCAGACCCGACAAGCCGAACATATCGAGGAGAGTTACGAGCATCGGGGCGTACCCGAGGGCGAAGCGGAACGGCGTGCCTGGGCGACGGTGAACAAGGAAACCGAGGGCGGCAAGCGCAGCGGCAGCGGCCGGGGCAAGCCGGTCAATACCGCACCATCCCGCAAAGGTGGGAAATTGGGCGGCGAGGCCTCGGCATCCCGGCCTGCCGCCGCCCGTTCGGCTGCCGCGAGGAAGGCGGCGGCAACCCGAAAACGCAAGAGCGGCTGAGCGTTTTGTTGCACGCCGGCGGGCGGGAGGCTGACCCATTTCATTATGAAATAGTAACAAGATACAGCCGGAATCCTAGGCGGCGGAGGCGATGATTCGCGCCTCAGCGATGTTCCGAGCAAAATGGTCATCCAGACCGTGGAGCTGCCGATGACCGATCTCTATGCCCGCTACACCCGCCTGCGTTTCGACCGTCCGCATCCCAAGGTGTTGCGCATCACCATGGACAATGGCCGCATGAACACGGCCGACGATGCCATGCACGGCGAACTGGCCGATATCTGGCGCGACGTCGACCGCGATGCGACGGTCAATGCGGTGATCATCACCGGTGCCGGGAAGGTGTTCTCGGCCGGTGGCGACTTCGGCATGATCCAGCAGAACATCGACGATTTCGACGCGCGTGCCCGGCAGTGGAAGGAAGCGCGCGATATCGTCTACAACGTGATCAACTGCTCCAAGCCGGTGGTCAGCGCGATGCGCGGCGTCGCGGTTGGTGCCGGACTGGTGTGCGGCATGCTGGCGGACGTTTCGATCGCAACCAAGGATTGCCGCATCATCGACGGTCATACGCGGCTGGGCGTCGCCGCGGGTGACCATGCCGCCATCATCTGGCCGCTGCTTTGCGGTCTGGCCAAGGCGAAATACTATCTGCTGCTGTGCGAGCAGATCCTGGGGGCGGAAGCGGAACGTATCGGTCTGATCAGC
>DATAZJ010000387.1:0-3325 GCA_036272115.1 Rhodopila sp.
GCGACGGGCCTCAATATTCTGGTGGGCTACGCGGGCCAGTTCGCGCTCGCCAACGCTGCCATGTTTGGTATCGGTGCGTATGGAACGGGTCTGCTTCAAGTGAAGCTTGGTCTTCCTTACGTCGTGGCGGCGCCGGGCGGCGTGCTGCTGGCGACCTTGATCGGCACCGTCATTACCCTGCCGGCACTGCGGTTGAGCGGCGTGTACCTGGCGCTCAGCAGCCTTTCCTTCGCGATGTTCACGCAATGGGTGCTGCTGCACTGGAACAGCGTGACCTTTGGCGGCGGCGGCTTCCCCTCGCCGAATATCGATCTACGGCCGGTCCTGCCGCTCGGTCCCGATCGCAGCATCTATTATCTGTCGTGGATCGTTACGGTCGGGCTGACCGTGCTGACATGGTCGCTGTTGCGATCACGCATTGGACGCGCCTTCGTCGCCGTGCGCGATGGGGAGATCGCCGCGCAGGCGCTGGGTATCGACCTGCTGAAATGGAAGGCTTTGGCCTTCGCCCTGAGCGGTTTCTATGCCGGTGTCGCCGGCGCGCTGTACGCACCGCTGCTGGGCTATGTCTCGCCCGAGGGCTTCGACCTGTTCCAGATGATCGTGCAGAAATCCATGATCGTCGTCGGCGGCATGGGGTCGCTGCTGGGTTCGGTGATCGGTGCGATCGTCATCACCGCTTTGCTGGAGGTGCTGCGGGAGTTCAAATCGACGCAGGAAATCGTCTTTGGCGGCGTCCTGATTGCGTTCGTCATCTTCCGCCCACGCGGGATCGCCGCGTGGCTACAGGCATTGCCGGGCTGGGAGGAACCGCTCAGCGCGTTCAACCGGGGACGGCATCCTGTTTCTCGCCCAGTTGCCGAGGCTGCGGCGCTGCAACTGGCGGAGGAAGGCCCCACATGACGATGCTGTCGGTGCGCGGCATGTGCGTGTCCTTCGACGGCGTCCACGCGCTGACCGATGTCAGCTTCGACGTTGGTGAAGCCGAGATCGTCGGGATCATCGGGCCGAACGGCGCCGGCAAGACGACGCTGCTCAATTCGATCTCCCGCCTCAACCGCATCGCGGCCGGGACCATTCATTTCGAGGGGGTTGCGATCACCACGAAGCGGGCGAGCCAGGTTGCTGCTCTCGGGTTGGGCCGGACGTTCCAGACATCACGCCTGTTTCCCGGGATGACGGTGCTGGAAAATGTCATGGCCGGGTTGCATCGCAAGACCTCGGCCGGCGTGTTCGCCACAGCCTTCCGCACACGGGCGATGCGCGAGGAGGAGGAATGGACGGCGGCCAAGGCGTGGGAGGCCCTGTGCTATGTCGGCATGGAGCGCTTCGCCGACCGGCCAAGTTCGGCGCTGTCATTCGGCCAGCAGCGCATCATCGAGATCGCTCGGGCTTTGATCGCCGAACCTCGGCTGCTGCTGCTGGACGAACCCGGCGTCGGCTTGAGCGTGAACCGGGTGGCCGAGCTCGATCGGCTGCTGCGCCGCATCCGCGATGAACGCGGGGTCAGTTTCCTGATGATCGAGCACGTGATCCGCCTGGTCGTGGACGTCTGCGACCGGGTGATCGTGCTGAATTACGGACAGAAGATCGCCGAAGGGCTGCCGTCAGCGGTGACGGCAGACCCGGCGGTGATCGCCGCTTATCTTGGAACCGGATTCGAGGCTGGCGCGGCTCATGCTTGACGTCGCGCATCTCAATGTCCGCTACGGCGTGACGGAGGTGTTGCGCGACGTGTCCTTCGCCGTGCCGCGGGGCAAGATCGTGGCACTGCTGGGCGGCAACGGGTCGGGGAAAACGACGATCCTAAACACGCTGACCGGGTTGTTGAAACCGCGTGCGGGGTCGATCGCCGTGTCGGGGGTCGAGACGTCCGGGTGGTCCCCGGATCGGGTCGTGCGGCACGGGGTTTCGCAGGTGCCGCAGGGGCGCGAGGTGTTCGCCGCGATGACGGTCGAGGAGAATATCGACCTCGGCGCGGTGACCCGCCACGACCGGGGGGAAATCGCCGCGGACCGGGACGAGATGTACACGCTGTTTCCGGCCCTGGCGCCGAACCGGCGGCGGCGCGCCGGCAGCCTGAGCGGCGGTGAGCAGCAGCAGGTTGCGATCGGTCGGGCGCTGATGTCGCGACCGAAGCTGCTGTTGATGGATGAACCGTCGGCGGGACTTTCACCGCTGGTCGTCGGGCTGATGGTCGACACGATCCGCACGCTGCATGCGCGCGGCCTGACGATACTGCTGGTGGAACAGAATGTCGGCGTTGCCGCCGCCGTGGCCGAGACGGCGCACGTGCTGCAGAACGGCGCGATCGTCTATTCCGGTCCGGCACCGGAACTGATCAACAGTCAAGAGGTGCTGTCGTCCTATCTCGGCCGCTGATTGGCCGGCGTTCGGACGCATGGTCGTGCTGCTGTCCGAGCGACACCGGACGTGGAAGGTCTTGTCATGCTGCCAGGGTCACATGCTGCCGGCTCCGCATCAGCGGCTGGATGCGCGTGCCGAAGGCGTCCATTCCGGTCAGGAAATCGTCGAAGGTCAGCATGATCCCCTTCACACCTTGTGTCGCGGCCACCTCATCCATCATCGCGGCCACGTGGGCATACGACCCAACCAGGGTCCCCATGCTGAAATTGATCGGCGATGCCGATTGCTGGATCGTCGTGGCCATGGATGTCGCGGACGGCGCCGTATCCTCCGCCGCCTTGCCCAGAAGATGCGCCAGCGCGTCCTGGTCCGCACCGGCATTGTAGGTATTCCATTTCGCCATCGCCGCCGCATCGGTTTCATCGGCAATGATCATGTAGAGCACATAGCTGCCCACATCGCGTCCCGCCTTCTCGGCATGTGCCATCAGACGGGCGGGCACTCCGGCGCCTTTGGTGGGCGTGTTGACGCCTTCGCCGAATGCGAAATTGAAGTCGCAATACTGCGCGGCGAATTCCATGCCGCGGTCGCTCTGGCCGGCCGCTACCAGCTTGACCGGTCTGGCGGGACGCGGGCTCAGCTTGCACCCGTCCATCTGGAAATACCGGCCCTTGAAGTCGCTGTTTCCGGTTTCCAAGAGCTGCTTCATGACGGTGACATATTCCGAGCTGTAATCGTATCGGGAACCGAAATGGTCGTCGCCGGGCCATAGCCCCATCTGGCTGTATTCGATCTTGTGCCAGACGGAGACGATGTTCACCCCGAAGCGGCCACCCGATATGTCGGCGATCGTCGATGCCATGCGGGCGACGATCGCCGGCGGAATCGTCAAGACGGCTGTCGAGGCGTACAGCCTTATCCGTTGCGTAACCGAAGCAAGCCCGGCCATCAATGTGAA
>DATAZJ010000388.1:0-3114 GCA_036272115.1 Rhodopila sp.
GATGGATACCGCCGTCATGACTCCGGCCTTCGACCGGACCGCCGAGGACCTCGGCAACATCGTCGAACTCGGCCATGTGAACGTCAGGGTGCCCGATCAGAGCAAGGCGATCGCGTACTACCTGATGGGTCTCGGCCTGACACGCGACCCGTATCTGATGGCCGGACTCGACAACATGTGGGTGAACGTAGGCCGCGGCCAGTTCCACCTGCCGACGGGTGGACCCGAGGTCGTTCGCGGAACCACGGCCCTGGTCGTGCCGGACCTGGAGGCGTTGGTGAAACGCCTGCATGGCGCGAAGCGCTACCTGGAAGGCACGAAATTCAGCTACCGCGAAGCCGGCGGCGCGGTGGAAACCACCTGTCCCTGGGGCAACCGCGTTCGCGTCCACGCGCCCGATGCCGACCGCTTCGGCCCGATGCGCGTCGGCATGCCCTACGTGGAATTCGACATTCCCGCCGGCACCGACCTCGCCGCCATCGCTAAATTCTATGTCGAGATCCTCGGCGGCATCGCCGGCGTCGACAGCGACGAACGTGGCCCCTACGCCTGGGCCCGCACTTCGGCCGAGAGCAAGGTGATCTACCGCGAAACCAACGCGCCGGTGCCGGAGTACGACGGACATCACATCCAGATCACCCTGGTGGACTTCTCCGGCCCGCACAAGAAACTGCTGGAGCGCGGCGTGATCTCCGAGGAATCCGACCAGCACCAGTACCGCTTCCTGGATATCGTCGATGTGGACACCAACAAGCCGCTGTTCCGCATCGAGCACGAAACCCGCAGCATGCGTCACCCGATGTTCGGCCGCACCTTCATCAACCGCAATCCTGACATGAACAACCGCAACTTCGTTCCGGGCTATGAAGTGGGCCTCTGGGCGCTGAACTAACGACGATCGTCGTCATGGCCGGGTGAAATCCCGGCCATCCGCCCCGGAACCGTTCGCGCGCCGAGGACCGGGACAACGAGCTAGAGAGAGCGCGCCGTCATCGAACGCCTCGCTGATCTTCCGGAGTGTCTTATGTCCCTCGCGCCCTACCGCGTCCGCGCCTTCAACACCGCCAAAGCGTCGGAGAACAAGATCCACGACGACGCCACCGCGCAGAAATTCGGTTTCAAGAGCGGCTTCGTCGGCGGCGTCTGCGTCTACGGCTACATGTCCCACCAACCCCTGCAGCGCTGGGGCCGCGACTGGCTGGAACGCGGCACCGGCGAGGCAAAATTCGGCAAACCCGTCTACGACAACGAAATCGCCGAGGTCGTCGCGGTCGAGGACGCCGAAGGCATGGAACTGACCGTTCAAAGCCTGGGGATCGATTGCGCGACTGGCCGAGCCGCTCTGCCGGCCAACCTGCCGCCTGTTCCGGCACTCTCCGACTACAAATCCGTCCCGGTTCGTGCCGACCGCCTCGACCCCGACGAACAAACCCTTCCCATCGGCGGCTGGCTCGGCATGAATCCGCTGACCATCACCGACGCGTTCCTGGCCCAGGATATCGAGGACACGCGCGAAACCAATCCGATCTACGCCAAGGAAAAAATCATCAATCCCGGAACGGTCCTGCGCTGCTGCAACTGGGTGCTGTCCCACAACGTGATCCTGCCGGCCTGGATCCACATGGGCAGCAAGGTGCGCAATCTGGGCCTCGCGCGGGTCGGCGACACCCTGAACGCGCGTGCCCGCATCACCAAAAACTATGAGCACAAGGGCCACAAATGGGTCGAGGTCGACTGCCTGGTCGTTGCCAACGAAACCAGCCCGGTCATCCAGGCGATCCATATCGCCATCTACCGTCCCCGCCAACTGGCTGAGGCCGCCTGACGATTGCCTAACGATTAAGCAGCACCGTTTCGGACCCAGTCCCACAAAACAGCGTCCGTCTGCTCCCCTGGAAGGCAACAACCGCCGCCCAATAATGAGGCAATCCGCCTCCCAAGCGGCCTTCCGCAGCCCGCGTTCATGGCACGTTTCTTGAGTTGGCCGCCTGCGATCGGGAGGCTAACGATGCGGAATATTGTGCCGGGCGATGTCGCCTGGGTGCTGGTCAGCACGGTGCTGGTGCTGCTGATGACCGTGCCGGGACTGGCGTTGTTCTATGCCGGGATGGTGCGGAAAAAGAACGTCCTTGCCATCATGATGCAGTCCTTCATCCTGTGCGCGGTGATGACCGTGATCTGGATGGTCGCCGGCTATTCGCTGGCCTTCACCAACGGCAACGCCTGGATCGGCGACTTCTCCCGCCTGTTCCTCAACGGCATCGCCGATCAATGGAACAAGCCGTTCACCCTTGGCGCCGGCACCGCCCACGCACTACCGACAACCATCCCCGAGAGCGTCTTCGTGATGTTCCAGATGGCCTTCGCCATCATCACCCCCGCCGTGGTCACCGGCAGTTGCGCCGATCGGATGAAGTTCTCCGCGCTGCTGATGTTCTTCACCCTCTGGTCGCTCATCGTCTACGCCCCGCTCGCCCATTGGGTCTGGAGCCCCAACGGCTGGCTCGCCACAATGGGAGTCGCCGATTTCGCCGGCGGCACCGTCGTCGAAATAAACTGCGGCGTATCCGGCCTCATCTGCGCCCTCATGCTCGGTCGCCGCCTCGGCTACGGCCACGAAAACATGGCCCCCTGGAACCTGAGCTACGCCGTCATCGGCGCTTCCCTCCTCTGGGTCGGCTGGATGGGCTTCAACTCCGGCGGCGCGCTCGGCGCCAACGGCCGAGCCGGCATGGCCGTGCTGGTCACCCAGGTCTCCGCCGCCGGCGCCACCCTGTCCTGGACCTTCGCGGAGTGGTTCCTGCGCGGCAAACCCTCCGTCCTGGGCGCCATCTCCGGCGCGGTGGCGGGTCTGGTTGCGATCACGCCGGCGGCTGGGTTCGTGTTGCCCGGACCCGCGCTGGCGATCGGCCTGGTGGCCGGGGCCGTGTGCTTCTGGACGGCGACCTCGATGAAGCGCGCCCTGGGCTACGACGACAGCCTGGATGCGTTCGGTGTGCACGGTGTCGGCGGCATTATCGGCACATTGGCCACCGGGTGGTTCGCGTTCGGTCCGTTGTCGGCCACCAGCGATGCTCCGGCCGGCACCGCCGTCGGCGGACTGCACCTGCTGGC